>NZ_DASQPW010000111.1:0-73462 GCF_035643755.1 Stackebrandtia sp.
TCCGCGTCCTCATCGTCGAAGACGCCGACCGCCTCACCGAGGCGGCGGGCAACGCGCTGCTGAAATCCATTGAGGAGCCGCCGGTGCGCACGGTGTTCCTGCTGTGCGCGCCCTCGGCCAACCCCGCCGAGATCTCGGTGACCATCCGCTCCCGCTGCCGCCTGGTCCCGCTGCGGCAGCCGTCGGTGCGGGCCGTCGCCGAGCTCCTGGAGCGGGTGGACGATGTGGACCCGTCGCTGGCGCTGCTGTGCGCCGCCGCGGCCCAGGGCCACGTGGGCCGCGCCCGCCGACTGGCCACCGACCCGCAGTCGCGCGACCGCCGCGACGCCATCCTCAACGTGCCGCGCCAGCTGTCCAACATCGCCGCCTGCTTCGTCGCCGCCGACGCCCTGATCGCCGCGTCCGAGTCCGAGGCCGACGACGCCACCAGCGATCTGGCCGACCGCGAGAAGACCGAGCTGGAGACCGCGCTCGGCAAGGGCGGCACGGGAAAGGGCGCCGCCAAGGCCGCCCGCGGCAGCGCGGGGCAGCTGAAGGACCTGGAGCGCCGCCAGAAGATGCGCCTCACCCGCGCCCAGCGCGACACCCTGGACCGCGCCCTGGTCGACCTGGCCGCCTTCTACCGCGACGTCCTGATGCGCCGCCTCGACGCCACCGTCGACCCGATCCACCCCGACGCGCGCTCCGATGTGGATGCCGCCTCCACCCGCTGGACCCCCGAGAGCATCATCCGCCGCATCGACGCGATCCTGGAGTGCCGCAAGGCGATCGAGCGCAACGTCCGCCCCCGAATAGCGGTGGAGACCATGATGGTCGGTCTGTGGCAGGGGTAAATCGGCCCCGGGACAAAGTAACCAACTAGTCACCGTTTCACGCTGTGTGCATATCCGTTGACGCTCGAGGTGTTGCGCAATAGATTGACGATTGTCAATCCGTCCGCCCCGGCATCGAACGGCATTCGACTCTGACGCCGCGTGCTTCCTGGTGCCGTGATGATCAAGGAATCATCATGCGAAAGTCCATTATGTATGGCGGTGGCGCCGCCCTGGCGACCCTCGCCCTGTTCGCCCTTCCCGTCCCCGCCCAGGCCAGTGGCCACTGGGACAACCCGCCCGGCGACCACATCGTCATCGACGTGGCCACCGTCAACGGCTCGGGCTGCCCCAAGGACACCGCCGCCGTGGCCGTGTCGCCCGACAACACCGCCTTCACCGTCACCTATAGCGCCTACCTGGCCCAGGCGGGCGGCAACTCCGATCCCACCGACTTCCGCAAGAACTGCCAGATCGACCTGAACGTGCATGTGCCGCAGGGCTTCACGTACGCCATCGCCAGCGCCGACTACCGCGGCTTCGCCAGCCTCGAGGCCGGCGCCACCGCCCTGCAGAAGGCCAGCTACTACTTCCAGGGCATGCCCGACACCACCACCGCCGAACACCCGGTGTCCAGCCCGTACGCCGACAACTGGGAGTACAGCGACTCCACCGACGTGGGCCAGCTGGTCTACAAGCCCTGCGGCGAGGAGCGCAACTTCAACATCAACACCGAACTGCGGGTGTCGGCCGGAACCGACTCCTCCAAGAAGAGCTTCATCGAGATGGACTCCACCGACGGCGACGTGAACACCGTCTACCACTTCGCGTGGAAGACGTGCCCGTAAAGCCCTGGCTCCACAGTGGCCGTCGGCGGGCGCGACCCGCCGGCGGCTCACCGGCCCGTCATGCGCAGCACGTCCAGGGCCTCGTCCAGCTGCTCCTCCGTCAGGGTTCCCGCGTCCACGTGGCCGCGCTCCAGCACCACCTCGCGGATGGTGCGGCGCTGCGCCAGCGCCTGCTTGGCGATCGCGGCGGCCTCCTCGTACCCGAGGTAGCGGTTCAGTGGCGTCACAATGGACGGCGAGCCCTCCGCGTACTCCCGCATCCGCTCGACGTTCGGCTCCAGCCCCGCGACGCAGCGCTCGGCGAAGACCCGGGAAACGTTGGCCAGCAAGCGAATCGACTCCAGGATGTTGCGGGCCATCACCGGCATCATGACGTTCAGCTCGAAGTCGCCCCCCGCGCCGCCGTGGGCCACCACGGCGTCGTTGCCGATCACCTGCGCGGCCACCATCCGCACCGCCTCGCACAGCACCGGGTTCACCTTGCCGGGCATGATGGACGATCCCGGTTGCAGGTCCGGCAGCCGCAGCTCGGCCAGGCCCGCGCGCGGACCCGAGCCCATCCAGCGGATGTCGTTGGCGATCTTGGACAGCCCCACCGCGATGGTGCGCAGCTGCCCCGACAGCTCCACCAGCGCGTCGCGGGCGCCCTGCGCCTCGAAGTGGTTGCGGGCCTCGGTCAGCGGCAGGCCCGTCTCCGAGGCCAGCCGGTCGATGACGGCCGCGGCGAAGCCCGGCGGGGTGTTGACGCCGGTGCCCACCGCCGTTCCGCCCAGCGGCAGCTCCGCCACCCGCGGCAGCGTCGACTCCAGGCGCTCGATGCCGTGGCGCACCTGCGCGGCGTAGCCGGAGAACTCCTGGCCGAGGCGCACCGGCGTGGCGTCCATCAGGTGCGTGCGGCCCGACTTCACCAGCGCGTCGAACCGGCTCGACTTGTCCGAAAGCGACTGGGCCAGGGCGTCGAGGGCGGGCGCCAGGTCGTGCACCACCGCGTCGGACGCGGCGATGTGGATCGACGAGGGGAACACGTCGTTGGACGACTGCGAGGCGTTGACGTGGTCGTTGGGGTGCACCGGGGTGTCGCTGTTGGCCGAGGCCAGCGTCGCGATCACCTCGTTGGCGTTCATATTGGACGACGTGCCCGAGCCCGTCTGGAAGATGTCCACAGGGAAGTGTTCGTCGTAGGTGCCCTCGGCGACCTCCGCGGCCGCCGCCACGATCGCCTCGGCGATGTCGGGCGACACCACGCCGAGCTCGGCGTTCACCCGCGCCGCCGCGCCCTTGATCCGGGCCAGGGCCTGGATGTGGCGCCGCTCCAGCCGCACACCCGAGATCGGGAAGTTCTCCACGGCGCGTTGGGTTTGCGCCCTCCACGCCGCCCAGGCCGGCACCCTCACCTGACCCATGGTGTCGTGCTCGATACGCACATTCTCCGTTTCGGTCATGACGCCATCCTCCCTCACTGGGTCACCCGTTCGGCGGTAATCTGGGCCACGCCTATAACACCAGGGGAGGCGCTGCCCGTGTCGGCACCCGACGAGCCGAAGTACGAATTTCCCGATCCGCCACCGCCGTTGGCACCTGTCCCGGCGGTGAAGAGTTTCGACATGCGCGGGGCACGGGTGATCATCGGCTTGGCCGGGCAGGGTTGGCGGGGCGATCTGCGGGCCGACGATCCGCTGATGCGCGGCGGCACCCTCATGGTCCCCGTACTGTCCGAAAGCGACTTCTACCGTTCCGAGGACGAGGGCTCCGAGGCACTGGCGGCCCTGCATCCGGCCGAGCACGTGTGGGTGGAGAAGCCCGACGAGGACGCCGAGCGGATCACCGCGCCGCGCCACCTGTTCGAGCGGCTGGTGGATGCCGAGACGCCGCCCAACCGCTATCCGGTGCCCGCCAGCGAGATGCACGGCCTCACGGGGCGTCGGGTCTGGTACTGGCGGGACGGCTCCTTCGCCTCGGATCTGCGGTGCGTCACCGAGGCCTTCGAGAACTCCAATGGGGACATCGCGGTTCGTCTGTGCCCCGAGCGGGACTGGTACCGTTGGGCCCGCACGGGCAAGGCGCCCATCATGGACGAAGCGCTGATCCATCTGGTGTGGGCCGAGGGCTGAGATTGCCTCATTGTGATGCCGCGCAACGGCTCCGATGATCGTTGGGCCGATGGATACGTTCGGTGGACATTTCGCTGAATACAGTCACCGTCACGGGGCGGAGCCCGGTAAATACACGGAATATTAATAGTTCTGCCAGGCAATACTTCGAACGGTGGTCGCGTCCGCACAATCGGCGCGGTACACTGAACCTCTTATGTATGCGGCATCCCTCGCTCATCTTCGCGACATGTGCCTGGCGCTACCCGAAACCGCCACTGCCGGCACCGGTGGAGACCCGATCTTCAGCGTCAGAGGGCAAACCTTTGCCATTGGCCACCGGGTCGGCGACCGAGAATCGGTGTGGTTCAAGGTATCGGCGAGCACCCGCAGCAGACTGCTCGGCCGCGGTGGCGGCCGTCGCTTCTTCACACCGCCGTACGTGGGCCAGCACGGCTGGCTCGGCGCCTGGCTCGACGACCACTGTGACTGGTCCGAACTGGACTCTCTCCTGCGCGAGTCCTACCGCATGACCGCGCCCGAGGCGCTTCGGGAAGCCTTGCAGCCCTAAGAGTCGCGAGACGTTGATCAGGCTCATCGCCTCGGCGCGCGTCTTGGCGTTGTCCCGCAACGTTCCGCGCACCGCCGAGGTCAGGGTCCTGGCCCCCGGCTTGCGAATCCCGCGCATCGACATGCACATGTGTTCACACTCGACGACCACGATGACGCCGCGCGGGTCCAGGTCGCCCATCAGCTGATCGGCGATCTGCGAGGTCAGGCGCTCCTGCACCTGGGGGCGGCGGGCGTACGCCTCCACCAGACGCGCCAGCTTCGACAGCCCCGTGATGCGCCCGTGCTCCCCCGGGATATATCCAATGTGGGCAACACCCGTGAACGGCAGCAGGTGGTGTTCGCAGAAGCTCGCCACCTCGATGTCGCGCACCACCACCAGTTCCTCGTGCTCCTCGGCGAAGGTCGTGGTCAACACCGCGGCCGGGTCCACCCGCAGACCCGCGAACAACTCCGCGTACGCCCGCGCCACCCGCGCGGGGGTGCGCTTCAGGCCCTCGCGGTCCGGGTCCTCCCCCACCGCGTACAGAATCTCGCGCACCGCGGCCTCGATGCGCTTCAGATCGACCCGTTGCTCAACCGGCTGCCCGCCCAGGCGGCCGTTGACAATGCGGGCCGCCTCGTGGTCCAGTTCCTCGTCATGCACGCGCTCAAGACTAGAGGCTGTGGCCTTTGTATGGATTCGTCGCTTCATGATTGTCGTCACCCCCCCCAGAGAGGAAAAATCATGAACCCCATGAGCAGGAGGCGCGCCCTGGTGCTCGGCGGCGGCGCCGCCCTGGCCGGCGGCATCGCCGTCGGCGCGTCCGGACTAGCCGGAGCCGACACCGAAACCCGGGCGAGCTGGCGGAAAATAGGCGTCGTCACCGCGAATATCGGACGCAAGCACCCCTCCAAGCGCGAGGCGGCGATCCGCGCCGTCCGCGACGGCGTCAGCATCGACGGCAAGCGGGTGCGCCCGTTCGTCGGCTGGCAGGAGATCCGCGAGGGCGACGCCGACGCCCGCGAGCCCGGCTGGATCGACCACTACTTCGGCACCGCCTACACCAACGTGTTCAACGGAAAGTCCCCCGCGCACATGGTGCCGCTGTCGGTGCCCAAGGAGTTCGACGTCGTGGACAAGCGGACCACGTACTGCCACGGCGGCCTCGCGCACGTCTCGCCCGCCCGGTACATCACCGAGGCGCTGGTGGCGGCCAAGGACGACCCGAAGCTGCGGTTCGTCTTCGCCAACACGCACTACGTGGCGGGCGCCTTCAACGGCAAGACCGACGGCCACGAGAAGTGGCGCGACGACGCCTGGCACAAGCACTTCGTCAAGCACCGCGACAAGGTACTGAAGTACTGGCGCGACCGCGGCTTCCCGGTGATCTGGACCGGCGACGTCAACCGCCAGTCGATGCCGCTGCTGATGCCGAAGTTCGAAAAGCGGGCCTTCGGCAAGGGCATCGACCAGATCGGCTGGGTGCCCGGCGGCAACGGCGTCGAGATCCGCCTGGTGTCGACGCACGCCATCGACATGGCCGTCGACGACCACAACGCCCGCGTCGCGGTCCTGAAGATCCGGCGCGGCTGAAAGGCAGGAGGCGCGACGCAAGCCGCCCCGCACCGGCGTCGGTGCGGGGCGGCTTGTTCGGTCGCTCAGCCCTGCGGCTGGTCCCCGGTGTCCGGAACGTTCACCGGCGGCTCGGGGGCCTGTGTGGACTCATCGTCGGGCTCGGCGCCCGCCGGCAGATCCACCGGGCCCCGCTCCGACGGGCGGCGCTTGCCCGACCCGTTGAACGGCGCCATCGGCGGGCGCTTCACCACGTCCGAGGCGATCCGCTCCAGGTCCTCGCGCTGCAGGGTCTCCTTCTCCAGCAGCTCGACGACCATCCGGTCCAGCACGTCGCGGTAGTGGTCGAGGATCTCGTACGCCTCGTCGTGCGCCAGCTCGATGAGGCCGCGAACCTCCTCGTCGATCGTCGCGGCGATCTCGTCGGAGTAGTCGCGCTGGTGGCCCATGTCGCGGCCCAGGAACGGTTCCGACGACGAGGTGCCGTACTTCACCGCGCCCAGCTTGGCGCTCATGCCGTACTCCATGACCATCGCGCGAGCCAGCTGGGTCGCCTTCTGGATGTCGTCCACCGCGCCCGTGGTCGGGTCGTGGTAGACGAGCTCCTCGGCGGCCCGGCCGCCCAGCGCGTACGCCAGGGTGTCGATCATCTCCGAGCGGTTCTGCGAGTACTTGTCCTCCGTGGGCAGCACCAGGGTGTGCCCGAGGGAACGGCCGCGCGGCATGATCGTCAGCTTGTGCACCGGCGCCGAGTGCGGCAGCGCCAGCGCCACCAGGGCGTGTCCGCCCTCGTGGTAGGCCGTGGACTTCTTGTCCTCGTCGCTCATGATCCGGGTCTTGCGTTCCGGACCGGCGACCACGCGGTCGATGGACTCCTCCAACGCGTCGGCGGTGATCGCCTTCTCGTTGGCGCGAGCCGTGAGCAGCGCGGCCTCGTTGATGACGTTGGCCAGGTCGGCTCCGGAGAAGCCCGGCGTGCGACGCGCGATCGTCTCCATGTCCACATTGGGCGCGAAGGGCTTGCCCCGGGCGTGGACCTGGAGGATGGCGCGGCGTCCGGCCATGTCGGGCGCGTCCACCGGGATCTGGCGGTCGAAGCGGCCCGGGCGCAGCAGCGCCGGGTCCAGGATGTCGGGACGGTTGGTGGCGGCGATCAGGATCACGCCGCCCTTGTTGTCGAAGCCGTCCATCTCGACCAGCAGCTGGTTCAGGGTCTGCTCGCGCTCGTCGTGGCCGCCGCCGAGACCCGCGCCGCGGTGGCGACCCACCGCGTCGATCTCGTCCACGAACACGATGGCGGGGGCGTTCTCCTTGGCCTGCTGGAACAGGTCGCGGACCCGCGAGGCGCCCACACCGACGAACATCTCGACGAAGTCGGAACCGCTGATCGAGTAGAACGGGACTCCCGCCTCGCCCGCGACAGCGCGCGCCAGCAGGGTCTTACCGGTGCCCGGTGGACCGAACAGCAGCACGCCCTTGGGAATCTTGGCGCCCAGTGCCTGGTACTTGGCCGGGTTCTGCAGGAAGTCCTTGATCTCCTGGAGTTCCTCCACGGCCTCGTTGGCGCCGGCGACGTCCTCGAAGGTGGCCTTCGGGGTGTCCTTGGTGATCTGCTTGGCGCGGGACTTGCCGAAGTTCAGGACGCGCGAACCGCCGCCCTGCATCTGGGACATGAACAGCAGCAACAACACCACGATGATGGCGATGGGCAGCAGCTGAATCAGGAAGGACATCAGGATGCTGTCCTGAGTCACCTCGGTGTTGTAACCGGGGACCTTCTTCTCGACGTTGTCGTACAGCTTCCCCATCCGCTGGCTGGGGTAGTACGCCTCGATCTTGTTGGTCTCGTCTCCGTCCTTGGACACGACACCGTCGCTGTTGACCTTGATGGACTTGTCGAGGTCGAGTTGGACGACCTGTTCCTTGTCCTTGATCAACGCCTTTTTGACATTGCCGTCGGCGATCTGCTGATTGGCCACCTTGCTGGTGGCGTCGGCGTAGTCGCTGCCGGAAGTGGCGATGCTGCCGACGATCACGGCGCCGAGAATAATGAGGATGATCCAGACCAGTGGCCTGCGGAACAAACGCGTACGCTCCATACTGTTGCGGACGCTTTGGCGCGTCCGGCCCCTCCTGCACTCGACGGTTGGGTGCGGTGGCGCGACCAAGGGCAGGCCACACCACCGGTTTTTAGTGGTCTACGACGGTACACCGTACCGCCTACCCACTCACCGACGTGGCGGGCACGGTTCTCAGCCCCGTCTCAGTTTCTGTCGCCAAGATCATCCGCTGCCAGGTGGCGCGCGCCGAGCGGGGGTGGCGCGGCTTACGGCGAGGTCAACTGGCAGGCTTGGCCCATGACGCCTTCACAGCAGCCGCCCATCGAGGCGCCGTCACACTGGTACGACGCGGACATCGACCGGATCATCGTGTCCGACAACGAGATCCGCGATCGCACCGCCGAACTCGCCAAGCAGATCGACGCCGACTACGCCGACTCCGAGGGGCTGCTGCTCGTCGGGCTGTTCAAGGGGGCCGTGATGTTCATGGCCGACCTGGCGCGGGCGTTGTCCATCCCGGTGGAGATGGAATTCATGGCCCTGTCGTCGTACGGGCAGCGCGTGACCTCGTCGGGCGTGGTTCGGGTGCTGAAGGACCTGGACAGCGACATCACGGGGCGCGACGTCCTGGTGGTGGAGGACGTCGTGGACTCGGGGCTCACCCTGTCCTGGCTGCTGAAATACCTCCCGACGCGGGGCCCGCGCTCGGTCGAGATGGTGTCGATGCTTCGCAAGCCCAAGGCACTGGGCTCGGGCATCGGTGTGAAGTACGTCGGCTTCGACGTGCCCGACGAGTTCGTCGTCGGCTATGGCCTTGATTACAACGAGCGCTATCGCGAGCTGCCGTTCGTCGGCGTGCTCAACCCATCCGTTTATTCAGGCGCTTCCTGACGTCGGGTCGGCGTGAGCCACAAGCGATCGCGCTCACGCCGTACCTCCACTCCCCCGGGCAACTGCACCGCCTTCTGGCCCCTCCACGCCGTGACCAGGGCGTCGAGCGCTTCGATGTGGACGAAGAACAGGTCGTCGGCGTCGGCGCCCTCCTCGATGACCCAGGAGCGCAACGCCCTGGTGCGCACGGCGCGCGGGACGGACGACAGCTCGCCGAGGCGCAGGCTTGGGGGGACTCCCCCTGCCGCGGCATGGTGGGAGGGGGCGGTCAGGTCTGGGGTGTCTTCGATATCCCGATCGCCGCGGCCGAGGGAGGTCGTGACGCGAGCGGCGGCGAGCGTTTGGGCGGCGTAGCGGTCCAGGGCGGCGAGGTCGTCGGTGATGAGGGTCGCGGTGCGGGCGAGGTTGGGGATGAGGCGCTCGCCGAGGGCCGCGGTGAGGTCGCCGAGGGACGCGCGCAGACGGGAGCGCAGGTAGGCGGGGTCGGCGTTGTGGGGGTCGTCCCACACGGGCAGCGACAGCTCGGTGCAGGAATCGCGGGTGTCGGTGCGGCGCACCCGAAGCAGGGGGCGGCGCAGCTTGCCGCGGCGGGCGGGCATCGCGGCGATGCCGCGGGGGCCCGAGCCCCTTGCCAGGGCCAGCAGGACCGTCTCGGCCTGGTCGTCCAGGGTGTGGCCCAGCAGGACGGCGGCGGCGTTGTGCTTGCGGCGCAAGCGATCCAGGGCGGCGTAGCGGGCGGTGCGGGCGGCGGACTCGGGGCCGCCGTCGGTGACGTCGACGTCGACGGCGGCGATGTCGACGGGGTCGAGGCCGCCCGCGCGCGCCCAGTCGGCCAGGGCGGCGGCGCGGTCGGCGGAACCGTCCTGGAGGCCGTGGTCGATCGTGGACAGTCCGACGCGCAGGCCGAGGCGGGGGGCGGCGAAGGCGCAGGCCGCCGCCAGGGCCATCGAATCGGGGCCGCCCGAGCAGGCGACCAGCAGCAGGGAGTCGGGTTCGAGGTCGGACAGTCCACGCCGAACGGCCACCCGCACGCGCGCGGTCGCGGGGGGGACCCTGGGCATCAGCCCGCGACCCGATCGATCCAGCGCTCGGGGTGGGAGATCTCGTCGCTGGTGGGCAGGGCCTCGGGCGCCGACCACACCAGGTTGAAGCGCTCGACGCCGACCTCGTCGACCACGGCCTCGGTGAACTTCTTGCCCTGGATGTACTGCTGGAGCTTGAGATCCATGCCCAGGAGGCGGCGCAGCACCTTCTGGGCGGGGTTGGCGGTGGCGCGGCGGGCGTCGAAGCGTTCGCGCAGGGTGGCGACGTCCGACACGACCTGGGGGCCGACCGCGTCCATCACGTAGTCGGCGTGTCCCTCCAAAAGGGTCATCAGGGCGGTGAGGCGCTCGACGATCGCGCGTTGCTCGGGCGAGGTGACCAGGTCGACGATGCTGGAGCCGTTGTCGGCGCCGCGCAGGGCGTCGGCCAGGAACTCCACGCCGCGGCGGGCGCGGTCCATCAGGCCCAGCCCGCTGCCCGGGGCGGCCGAGGCGAAGGCGTCTATTTCGGACATGAAGTGGCCGCGCAGCCACGGGACGCCGAACTGGGCGGCATGGGTCGCCTCGTGCAGGCACACCCACATGCCGAAGTCGGCGGGGTCGACGCGCAGCTCGCGTTCGACCTCGACGATGTTCGGCGCCACCAGCAACAGCTGCCCGTTGGCCTCGCCGAAGACCTCGTACTGGCCCAACACCTTGCTGGACAGGAAGCCCAGCACGGCCCCCGCCTGCG
Organism: Stackebrandtia sp.; assembly: GCF_035643755.1. Lineage (NCBI taxonomy): Bacteria > Bacillati > Actinomycetota > Actinomycetes > Glycomycetales > Glycomycetaceae > Stackebrandtia > Stackebrandtia sp. Next base: position 10,603 of record NZ_DASQPW010000111.1, read on the forward strand.
CGCCCGCCACCCGCGAGCCCACCAGGCGGGTCGCGGAACTCGGCTCGCCAGAAAGCTTGCGCGCCATGGGATCGAGCACCTTCTTCAGGCCCTCGATGTTGGCGGCGGCCCAGGCGGCGCGGTCGACCACGCGGGTGGCGTGGGGCGTCGACGGCGACAGCGACGTGAAATCCGCCACCCGATCGGTCGCCTCGGCGGCGCACTCCCGCAACCGCGTCACGGCCGCGGTCGCGTGCTCCAATCCGATGTCGGGGCCCGCCCGCCCGATGGTGCGCGCCGTCGCGGCGGCCAGGTCCCAGTCAACGAACTGCGTCATGCCACCAACGGTAGGCGATCGGCGCGCACACCACCCTCATCCGCGAGGACCCGAACCGCGAGCCCGAGTCGACGCCAGCGGTGCGGCGGGCTAGATCGGGCCTCGGGGTTCCGTGGCCGAAGCTCGCGGAGAAGAAGGACCAGGCCAATCGGATGGCCCAGGGCTCGATCGCCGAGTCCACGCCGGCGCTTCCGCGGCGGACCTCCCCCTGCCACGGCATTGACGGGGGACAGTCCAGCCATCGACGCCGATCTTGGCCTCGACCCTGTGAGTCCACAGTGGCCTAGTCGGGCCCGACGTAACACCACGACCACTCCCGTTCACGAGGTCGTCCACAACACCGCGACGGGAGGTGCGGCCACAGCTGACGGGCCCATCACGGCGCGGGCGACCACACCCCAGACGCCACCGACCCCGCCGATCACCGAACCCGCCAGTCACCCCGACCCAGCGCGTCCACAGTGGCGCTCGTGGGTTACGACGCATTGCCACGACCAAACCCACTCACAGGGCCATCCACAACTCCGCGACGGGAGGTGCGGCCACAGCTGACGAACTCGTCACGGCGCGGCCGACGGCACCCCAGACGCCGCGGGGCGCGTCGCGCGCCACGGCGCGACCCTCCCGGGCCCCCGCGCCGCGTTCGTGTGACACGCTGACGGACGTGTCTGACTTGTACGACGAGCAAGCCCCCGCCTCCGCCGAGCTGTTCGATCGGGCGCGCAGGGTGGTGCCGGGCGGGGTGAACTCGCCCGTGCGCGCCTTCCGCAGCGTCGGGGGAACGCCGCGATTCATGGTGCGCGGAACGGGCTGCTTCCTTTACGACGCCGACGATCGGCGCTACGTGGACCTGGTGTCGTCCTGGGGTCCGCTGATCCTGGGTCACGCGCACCCCGCCGTGATCACCGCGCTCACCGACGCCGCCGCGCACGGCACCAGCTTCGGGACGCCCACGCCCGGGGAGGTGACGCTGGCCGAGGAGATCGTGGCCCGCACCCCCGTGGAGTCGGTGCGGCTGGTCAACTCGGGCACCGAGGCCACGATGAGCGCGCTGCGTCTGGCGCGCGGGGCCACGGGGCGCGACAAGGTGATCAAGTTCGCGGGGTGCTACCACGGGCACGTGGACGGTCTGCTGGCCGCCGCGGGCTCGGGGGTGGCCACACTGGGGCTGCCCGACTCGCCCGGCGTGCCGTCGGGGACCACCGCGGACACGATCGTGTTGCCGTACAACGACATCGCCGCCGTCCGCGAGGCGTTCGCCTCCCACGGCGACGCGATCGCCTGCGTCATCACCGAGGCCGCCGCGGGCAACATGGGCGTGATCCCCGGGCGCAACGACTTCAACAAGGCGCTGTACGAGGAGTGCCACGCGCACGGGGCGCTGCTGATCCTCGACGAGGTGATGACGGGCTTCCGCGTCGCCGCGGGCGGGGTCGCCGACCGCGCCGACCTGTACACCTACGGCAAGGTGATGGGCGGCGGGCTGCCCGCCGCCGCGTTCGGCGGGCGCACCGACCTGATGGAACAGTTGGCGCCCAGCGGTCCCGTGTACCAGGCGGGCACCCTGTCGGGCAACCCGTTGGCGTGCGCGGCGGGCCTGGCCACGCTGCGGCAGTGCACCGACGAGGTGTACACGCGCCTCGACGAGACCGCCGCCCGCCTCAAGCAGCTGGCGTCGGAGGCGTTGACCCGCGCGGGCGTGAAGCACCGGGTCTCCTCGGCGGGCAACATGTTCAGCGTCTTCTTCACCGAGGGTCCCGTCAACGACTACGACGACGCCCGCCGCCAGGACACCGCCGCCTACGCCGCGTTCTTCCACGAGATGCTGCGCCGCGGCGTCTACCTGCCGCCCAGTTCCTTCGAGGCGTGGTTCGTGTCGGCGGCCCTGACCGACGAGGCGATGGACGTCATCGCCGAAGCGCTGCCGCCCGCCGCGGAGGCGGCGGCCTCCGCGGCGAGTTAGGGGCGTTACCCCCGGCCCGCGGCCCTTTGGGCCTCGACGAAGGGCAGGCGGTCGAAGATCAGCCAGACGCGGGCGATCCTGCCGTCGGTGACGGTCAACCATTCGGCGCCCGGTGCGCTGTCCCTGACGTCGGTGCCCGCCTCGTACATCAGCAGAGCGCTGTCGCCCGTGCCGTGCGATGCCAACAGCTCGGCGTGCTTCACGCGCTTGGCGAAGCCCCCGAAGAACTCGGCGTAGGACTCGGCGCCCGCGATGGGGCCCGAGGGCACCGTGCACTCGACGTCGGGCGCCAGATACCCCCAGGCCCGTTCGAGGTCGCCCTGGCTCCAGGCGCGGTAGTACTCCAGCGCGACGCGCAGTCCCTCGTCGACGTGATCGTTCATGTCTCCTCCTCTTTGTAGGCTTTGGCGACGTGGAGACACCCGAACCTCGTCGATCGGAACGCACGGTGACCGACATCACGTCGACCCTGGAGGCCGCGCGCCGCGGTGACCACGGCGCCTTCGAGGCCCTCACCCGCCCCCACCTGCGCGAACTCCACGTCCACTGCTATCGGATGCTGGGCTCGGTCGACGACGCCGACGAGGCGCTGCAGCAGACCCTGATCGCGGCCTGGCGCGGCATCGCCGACTTCGAGGGGCGGTCCTCGCCGCGCACCTGGCTGTATCGCATCGCCACCCATCGATGCCTCAACGCGATTCGGGACGGCAAGCGGCGTCCGCCGCCGGTGCCCGAGCCGCCGTTTCCGCCGCCGGCCGCCAACGGCAGCGTCGACGTCGGCTGGCTCCAGCCGTACCCCGACGCGCTGCTGGACGCCGACCCCGCCCGCCGCGCCCAGACCCGCGAATCGGTGGCGCTGGCGTTCGTGTCCGCGCTGCAGACCCTGTCGCCCCGCCAGACCGCCGCGCTGCTGCTGTGCGACGTGCTGGGCTTCACGAGCGCCGAGACCGCCGACATGCTCGACACCACCGCCACCGCCGTCAAGGGCCTGCTGCAACGGGCCCGCGCCAGCACCCCGCCCCCCGCGCCCCCCGCCGACGCGGGCGAGGAGTCGCTGGCGCGGCGCTTCGCCGCGGCGTTCACCGCCGACGACGTCGACGCCGTGGTCGACCTGCTCACCGACGACGCGTGGCTGACCATGCCGCCCGCCGACGAGGAGTACCGCGGCCGCGCCGCGATCGCCGGGATGCTCGCCGCCAGCGCCGCCGCGCGCGACGGCCGCCGCTTCATCCTGCGCGCCACCCGCGCCAATCGGCAGCCCGCGTTCGCCTGTTACCGCCGCGACCCCGAGCGGCCCATCGCCCACGGCACGGGCGTCATCGTCCTGACGATCGAGCGCGGCCGCGTCGCGGGGATCACGCGCTTCCTCGGGCGTCGGCTGCACGAACGCTTCGGAATGCCCGCATACATCGACGCCGCGTCGAAGCCCGCCGACGGGGAACTACTGTAAAAACCGTGAGTGAGCAACAGACCGTCGTGCACCTGCTGCGGCACGGGGAGGTCCACAACCCGACGAAGATCCTCTATGGACGCATCCCGGGTTATCGGTTGTCGGCGCTCGGCGTCCAGATGGCCGAGGTCGCGGCCAAGTCGCTGGACGGTCTGGACATCACGTACCTGGTGTCGTCCCCGCTGGAGCGCGCGCAGCAGACCGCCGTGCCGCTGTCGACCCAGTTCGGCCTCGACATCGACACCGACGACAACCTGATCGAACCCACCAACCACTTCGAGGGCAAGCGGGTGTCGGTGGGAGACGGGGCGCTGCGCGACCCACGCAACTGGTGGGCGCTGCGCAACCCGTTCGCCCCGTCGTGGGGCGAGTCGTACCTCAGCGTGGCGCAGCGCATGCGGGTCGCCCTGGAGTCGGCGCGCAAGCGCGCGCTCGGCCACGAGGCGGTGTGCGTGTCGCACCAGCTGCCGATCTGGACGCTGCGCCGATACCTCGCGGGCCAACGGTTGTGGCACGACCCGCGCAAGCGGCAGTGCGCGCTGGCCAGCGTCACGTCCTTCCACTTCACGGGCGACAGCCTCACCGGCGTCCGCTACAGCGAGCCCGCGCGGGCGCTGATCGACTCGGCCGACGCCTCGCCGTCCAAGGGAGCCTGATCAAGGTGCGGATGTCGCGTCGCAATCTGCTGTGGCTGGCGCCCGCGGCCGCCCTGGCGGTGGCGGGATGCACCAACGACCAGCTGGCCGGCAACAACGACAACGGCCAGACGATCTGGTACACCGACGTCGCCAAGCGCCCCAAGTCCCCGAAGCTGTCGGGCAAGGACCTCCAGGGCAAGGCCGTCCACACCCCCGCGTCGGGCGTGATCGTCGTCAACTTCTGGGCCTCGTGGTGCGCGCCGTGCCGCCGCGAGGGGCCCGAACTGGTGAAGGCCGCCAAGAAGACCAAGGGCCGGGCCGACTTCTTCGGCATCAACATCCGCGACGACAAGGACAAGGCCAGGGCCTTCGAAAGGGACCTCGGCGTCGACTACCCCTCGGTCTTCGACCCCTCGGGCCGCCTGTCCCTGAAGTTCACCTCCGTCCCCCCCAACACCATCCCCGCGACGGTGCTGGTGGACCCCAAGGGAAGGGTGGCGGCGGTGTTCCGCAAGGAGCTCACCGCCGACACGCTCGTCGAGGCGATCAAGGACCTCGACGCGAAGTTATGCCCCCGCACGCGAGCGCCCCGGCGAATGGTTCTACTGTCAGTAGAATTCGTTTGTCGTGTGAGGTTCACCCATGAGCTCCCCCTTCGCCGATCTGGCGTCCAACGGCCCCCTGTTGGTCGCCGTCGGCGTGTCGGCCCTGGCGGGTCTGGTGAGTTTCCTGTCGCCGTGCATCCTGCCGCTGGTCCCCGGGTATCTGTCCTATGTGACGGGCCTGTCGGGGACGGACGCCGCCGCGCCGCGCCGCGGCCGGGTGGCGGCGGGCTGCGGGCTGTTCATCGCGGGGTTCACCGTCGTGTTCACGGTGCTGAGCTTCGCGGTCTCCAGTCTGGGCAACGCCCTGGCGACCAACGCCGTGTGGCTGGAGCGGGTCGCCGGGGTGCTCATCGTCGTGATGGGCCTGGCCTTCGCGGGCCTGATCCCGGGCTTCGACCGGATCGTGCGGGTCCAGAAACTGCCGCGCGCCGGGCTGCTGGCGGCCCCGGTGCTGGGCGCGGTGTTCGCCCTGTCGTGGACGCCGTGCCTGTCGCCGACCCTGACGGCGGTGCTGGCGCTGTCGGTCACTCAGGGCGGAACCGGTCGCGGGGTCACGCTGGCCATCGCCTACTGTCTCGGGCTCGGCCTGCCCTTCCTGCTGTTCGGTCTGGGATTCCGCAAACTCATGGATGTATTCACATTTCTTAAACGACACTCGCGGCTGGTGGCCCGCGTCGGCGGCATCGCCCTGATCCTCATCGGCCTGGCGCTCGTCACCGGGCTGTGGGGCGACGCCATGAACTGGCTGCGCGCCGCCGTCGGCCCCGGGGAAGTGGGCATATGAGCACCACCGCGACACCCCGCCGTTCCGTCACCTCCATCCTCCGGCGCTGGTGGCGCCAGCTGACCAGCATGCGCACCGCCCTGGTGCTGCTGCTGTTCCTCGCCATCGGCGCCATCCCCGGTTCCCTGCTGCCGCAACGCAACCTCAGCGCCGACAAGGTCAGCCAGTACTACGCCGACAACCCCTCGCTGGCCCCGATCGTCGACCGCCTGTGGGGCTTCGACGTCTACTCCTCCCCCTGGTTCGCCGCCATCTACCTGCTGCTGTTCACCTCCCTGGTGGGCTGCCTGGTGCCGCGGCTGCGCGACCACATCCGCGCGCTGCGCCGCCAACCCCCCGACGCCCCGTCCCGCATGTCGCTGCTGCCCATGCACCGCGAACTGCCCAGCGGGCTGGAGGCCAAGAAGGTCGCCGACGTCTTGCGCCGCAACCGTTTCCGCGTCGCGGTGCGCGAGAAACCCGACGACGCCACCACCATCAGCGCCGAGAAGGGCTTCCTGCGCGACTCCGGCAACCTGCTGTTCCACTTCTCGCTTCTGGCCCTGTTGGCCGCCATGGCGTTCGGCGCCCTGTACGGCTGGCATGGCAACCGCATCCTGGTGGCCGGGGAGGACGGCGAGTTCTGCGACTCCCTGCAGCAGTACGACGAATACGGCCTGGGCCCCAACAAGGACGCCACCGACCTGCCGCCGTTCTGCCTGCGGCTGGACCACTTCACCGACGACTACCTGCCCAGCGGCCAGCCCACCAAGTACATCGCCTCCGTCCGCTACGGCACCGACGGCGCCGCGCCCACCACCCCCTACGACCTCCAGGTCAACCACCCCCTGGAACTGAGCGGCGCCAGCGTCTTCCTGCTCGGCCACGGCTACGCCCCCGTCATCACCTACCAGGACCGTTACGGCGACAAGCAGACCACCGTCGCGCCGTTCCTGCCCGACGAGGGCACCCAGACCAGCTCGGGCGCGGCGGTCTTCCCCGACGCCAACATCAACCCCAAGACGCACACGGCCGACAAGGACTCCGAGATCGCCTTCCAGGGAATGTTCATCCCGGCGGTCCCCGACCAGCCGCCCTACACCCAGTCCACCTCCCCCCTGCCGAAGAACCCCGCGCTGATGCTCACGGCCTACAAGGGAGACACCGGCCTGGACTCGGGCCAGCCGCACTCGGTCTACTCGATCGACCAGAAGCAGGTGTCCTCGGGCGCCCTGAAGGTCGTCGACATGAAGAAGAAGATGCTCAAGCTCCACCAATGGTCGACATTGGACGACGGCACCAAGGTCAAGTTCTCCGGCCTGCGCGAGTACGCCACACTGGAGATCCGCGACGACCCGGGCGAGACCTTCGTGCTGGCCTCGGCGGTGCTGATCCTGCTCGGGCTGCTGCCCGCCCTGCTGGTGCGCCGCCGCCGGGTGTGGGTGCGGCTGGGCGACACCGGCGAGCTCGGCGGCCTGGCCCGCACCGAATACGACGGCTTCGGCGAGGAATTCGACCGACTGGGCGAGGCCATCGCCGCCACGCCGACTCGCGAACCGGACAAGATTGGAAGCGATTGATGGGTACCAACGGACTCGCCGAACTGTCCAACGCGACGTTCGTCGCCGCGATCGTGCTGTACGCGGTCGCCATGTTCGGCTACGCGATCGAGTACGCCTTCTCGCGGCGCGCCAGCATGGCCGCCGAATCCGAAGTGGAACACCGGGAGCTGGTCACCGTCGGCGCGGGCGGCGATCTCCCCGCCGACGACGCGCCCGAGCCCGACGACGCGCCCGCCAACAACTCCGGCATCACCCCCGCCCAGGCGCTCGCGGCCGGGAAGGTCGGCCTCGTCGCGATGATCGCCGCCGCGGTCGTCCACGCCGCCACCCTGGCGCTGCGCGCCGGTGCCGTGGGCCGCTGGCCGTGGGGCAACATGTTCGAGTTCATCGTCGCGCTGTGCCTGGTGTGCGTCGTGGTGTGGACCGTCGTGGTGGCGCGCGGCCTGGTCGCCCGCCGGCTCGGCCTGTTCACGATGCTGGCCGTGGTGCTGCTGCTGGGCTGCGCCACCCGCGTCTACACCCAGGCCACGCCGCTGGTGCCCGCCCTGAACTCCTACTGGATCGCCATCCACGTGCTGGCCGCCATCATCGCCACCGGGCTGTTCCTCACCGGGTTCGTCACCGCCGTCCTGCATCTGATCCGCCGCAACTACCACCGCGTCACCGAACGCGGCGGCACCCTGCGCTTCCCCTTCACCATCGCCCCCCGGCTGCCCGAGGAGTCGAGGCTGGAGACCCTCACCTGGAGGCTGCACGTCCTGGCGTTCCCGATCTGGACCTTCGCGGTGATCGCCGGCGCCATCTGGGCGCGCGAGGCGTGGTCGCGGTACTGGGGCTGGGACCCCAAGGAGGTGTGGGCGTTCATCGCCTGGGTGGTGTACGCCGCCTACCTGCACTCCCGCGCCACCGGCGCGGGCGGCCGCAGGTTCGCGCCGTGGATCGCCATCCTGGGTTGGGGCGTCATCCTGTTCAATCTCTTCGGCGTCAATCTCTTCGTGCACAGCATGCACTCCTACGCCGGGGTGTGACGTCCCTAAAGGACTGACCGCGGTCCCCATTTCGTGCCAAAAGGCCTGACCGGGCTTTTCGGCCGACATACGCGGGGTTTATGGTTTCGGTGTTCAAACCGCCCCTTCGAACCGTGAAATAAGGACCTGATGAGAAAGCTTGTACGCGGCGGAATCGCCGTCGCCGCCGCCGGAATGCTCGCGTTTGGCCTGGCCGCCTGCAAGGTGTCCAGCAGCGGGAGCGGGGACGACGGCAAGAAGGACTCCGCATCATCGTCGCTGACCTGTGACGACCTGTCCGACCAGGTCAACAAGAACGCGCCGGACGACACCACCCCGATCTCCAAGTTCGAGCCGAAGAAGTTCGACAAGCTGGCCGGCTGGATGGTCGACAACGGCAAGAACTTCGAGAAGAAGGACCTGGGCAAGGCCGTTACCGAATGGGGAACCGACGCGGGAACCTACTTCGACGTGAAGAAGCAGATGTCCGACGCGGACCGCAAGAAGTTCGAGGACGCCGCCGGCACCATCGCCGGCAACTGCAAGAACATCGGCTTTGAGATCGACAAGACGCAGCAGTAGCTCTACCACCACTCCCTGGGCCCCGGCCGGACGAACGGAAGTCCACGGCCGGGGCCTTTCGCGTCCCCTACTCCCCAATTCGTGCCAGCAACCGCTTTCCAGGTGGCGGCGATCCCGGCCAAATCGCTAAGGTTCCCCGCGTTCCCTTTCCCCACAACAACTCCCTAAGGAACCGATGAGTCACTATGTACGCGGCGGTCTGGCGACCGTCGCCGCCGCCATGCTCGTTTTCGGGCTCGGCGCATGCGGCGCGATCAAGGAGGCGGCGTCGAACGCCTCGGACTGCACCGACCTCAAGTCCCAGGTCAAGGAGGATGCTCCCGACGACACGAAGGCGATCTCCGATGCCGACAAGGACGGGTTCGCCAAGCTCACCTCCTGGATGGTGAAGCACGGCAAGGAGTTCGACGACAAGAAGCTCGGCGACGCCGTCACCGAGTACGGCACCGACGCCGACGCCTACTTCCACGAGAAGAACCTGTCCGAGTCGAAGCACAAGAAGTTCGAGGACGCCAACAACACCATCGACGACAAGTGCCCGGGTCTCGGCTTCGGTTTCTCCGACAGTTAAACCCCGACAACCCCTTCGAGACCCCGACGGATGCCCGTCGGGGTCTTCGCGCGTCTCAGCGGACCAACAGGTCGGCGAGGGCGAACCCGAACAGGGCGATGCCGACGAAGCCGTTGGCGGTGAGGAAGGCGCGGTTCACCCGGGACAGGTCGTGCGGCGACACGATCGCGTGCTCGTAGACGAACGCCGCCGCCGTGGCCGCCAGCCCGACCCAAAACAGCCACCCGAAGCCGCAGGCCAGGCCGAACCACACGAACAGCCCGAAGGTGACGGCGTGGCTGACGGTGGAGGCGTGCAGCGCCGCGGCCACGCCGAAGCGGGCCGGGGTGGACCTCACGCCGATCTCGCGGTCGACGTCGACGTCCTGGCAGGCGTAGATCAGGTCGAAGCCGCCGATCCACAGGCCCACGGCCAGGCCCAGGACGATGGCGGGCCAGGCGCCCGCGAACGTCCCCGACACCGCCAGCCAGGAACCCACCGGCGCCACCATCTGGGCGATGCCCAGGATGGCGTGCGGGAAGCTGGTGAAGCGCTTGGCGTACGGGTAGACCACCAGCGGCACCACCGCCAGCGGCGACAGCACCAGGCACAGTGGATTCAGCAGGGCCGCGGCGGCGAAGAAGATCACCAGCGACACCGCGCTGCCGACGTAGGCGGTGCGCAGCGACACCGCGCCGGTGACCAGCTCGCGCTGGGCGGTGCGCGGGTTGCGGGCGTCGATGTGGCGGTCGATGATCCGGTTGGCGGCCATGGCGAAGGTGCGCCCGGCGACCATCGCGACGGTGACCAGGCCCAGCACCGGCCAGTCGACCCAGCCCCCGCCGTGGTGCTCCAGCCGCATGGCCGTCAGCGCCGCCAGGTACGCGAAGGGCAGCGCGAACACCGAGTGCTCGATGACGACCAGCTTGAGGAAGGAACGGGCGCCCGAGGCGATCGTGGTGCTCACAGGCCGTACTCCGTCCACCGTCTGTCCACTGTCGCCTTGACCGCGGCGGTCATGGTCGCCACGTCCGGCCAGCCCCGATCGTAGCCCTCGGTGGGCAGCTTGGCGGTGGCGTCGATCCCGGCCTTGCCGCCCCAGAACTGTTGGTACGACGCGTGATCCAGGTGATCGACGGGGCCCTGGGTCACCAGCAGGTCGTGGTCGTAGTCGACGTTGCCGAAGGCGCGCCAGGCGACCTCGGCCAGGTCGTGGACGTCGCATTCGTCGTCCACCACGACGATCAGCTTCGCCAGCGACAGCAGGTGCGCGCCCCAGATCGCGTTCATCACCTTGTGGGCGTGCTTCGGATAGCGCTTCCTGATCGACACGATGACGCAGTTGTGGAAGACGCCCGGCTCGGGCATGTTGTAGTCCACGATGTCCGGGATCAGGAGCTTCAGCAGCGGCAGGAAGATCCGCTCGGTGGCCTTGCCCAGGCCGTAGTCCTCCTGCGGCGGCTTGGAGGTGACGATCGAGTGGTAGATCGGGTCGGTGCGGGTGGTGACGCACTCGACGTGCAGCACCGGGAACTGCTCGACCGGTGTGTAGAAGCCGGTGTGGTCGCCGAAGGGGCCCTCGGGGTGCCGCTCGCCGGGCTCCACGTAACCCTCAAGGATGATCTGGGCGTGCGCCGGGACCTGGAGCGGCACGGTGAGGCAGTCGACCATCTCGACGCGCTCGCCGCGCAGGAAGCCCGCGAAGAGGTACTCGTCCAGGTCGGCCGGGAGCGGCGCGCCCGCGGCGTAACACACCACCGGGTCGGCGCCGATCGCCACGGCCACCGGCAGCCGCTCGCCGCGCCGCTCGGCCACGGCGTGGTGGGCGGTGGAGTCCTTGTGGATCTGCCAGTGCATGCCCAGCGTCTTGTGGTCGTGCTGCTGCAGGCGATACAGGCCCAGGTTGCGCTTGCCGGTCTCGGGGTGCTTGGTGTGCGTCAGGCCGAAGTTGTGGAAGACGCCGCCGTCGCCGGGCCAGGTCTGTAGGCCCGGCAGGCGATTCAGGTCGACCTTGTCTCCCTTGTAGACGACCTGCTGACAGGGGGCGGTGCGCACCTTCTTGGGCGGCACCGACTTCAGCTGCATCAGCTTGCCCAGGCCCTCGCGGATCCCGGCGAAGCCGACGGGCAGCTCCGGCTTGACCAGCTCGCCGATCCGCGCCCCGATCTCGTCCAGATCGGACACCCCCAGCGCCCTGGCGGTGCGCTTGGCGGTGCCGAACAGGTTGATGGCCACCGGCATGTCCCCGCGGGTGGGGTTGTCGAACAGCAGGGCGGGGCCGTGCTCGCGCACCACGCGCTGGGTGATCTCGCTGATCTCCAGGGTCGGGTCCACGGCGGCGGACACAGTCTTCAGGTCGCCGTCGGCCCGCAGCGCGGCCAGATACCCGCCCAGGTCCTCGAAGGGAAATTTCGCTGCCACGCCCCCATCTAACCCGACACGGGCACCACCGCCGACGCCGCCGTCGGGGCGCGGTGGATGTCGCGGGCCGCGCGGATGCCCGATTCCAGGGCGCCCTGGACCCACGCGTGATGAAGCGAACAGTGCTCGCCGGCGAAGTGGACGCGGCCCTCGGGTGCGGCGATGTCGGGAAGCAGCCGATCGAGCGTGCCGGGTTCGAACCGGGCGAAGGCCCCGCCCGCGTAGCGGTCGTTGGACCACGCCCAGGACGCGCCGATCTCGAACTCCTCGTGGATCTCGGGGTGGATGCGCGCCACGTCGGCGATCGCCCGTTCAACGCGGGCGGGCGCGTTCATCCCCGCCCAGGCCAGCGCGTCGCGGCCCCAGGTGCACGACGCCAGCAGCACGCCGCGCGGCGTGGCCGGGTCCGAAAAGGACGGATACACCACGCGCCGGATCGACAGCTCGGTGGCGGTGGTGCCGCCCACGATGTCGTACTTCGGGTGCTCCCAGAAGCGGTGGCGCACCTGGAGAAACACCTTGGTGGCGGCGGCGTAGCGCACCTGGTCGATGGCGCGGCGCCGTCGCGGCGACAGTGCGAAGTCCACACGCGACAGCGCTGGCAGCGGCAGCGTGCAGATCGCGTAGTCGCCGTGCACCGCGAACCGCCCGGCCGCCGTCTTGTAGTGCACCGTCACCGACTCGGCGTCCTGCTCCACCGCGATCGCCTCGGCGCCCATCCGCACGTGCCGCGACACCGGGCGAAACAGCGCCTCGGTGAGCCGGTCGGCGCCGTCGGCGATCTCGAACGCGTCGGCGAACGGGTTGTCGGCCGCGCCGCCCCGGTGCTCCAGCAGCTGCTCCAGCGACAGGTGGTCGCGGTCGTCGGCGACCGAGGGGCGGCCGTCCAGGTGCAACAGCGCGCGCGGGTTGCCCATGGCGAACGGCCGCAGCCCCACCCCCAGCACCTCGCAGTAGCGCAGCGTCAGCTCGTGCGACCGGGGGATCCGCGCCGCACCCGCCTCGGCGCACAGGCCCGGCGCGAAGCCCCGCAGCGTGTACACCCGCCCGCCCACCCGGTCGCGGGCCTCCAGCACGATCGGCTGATGCCCGGCGCGGGCGAGCTCGAACGCCGCCACCAGACCCGCCGCCCCGGCGCCGATCACGATCACCCGCTTGGGGACATCGGGGCCCTCCCCCAGCCCGCCGTCGGCGGTGGACAACGCCTCGGCGGACGGCGGCGGGGCCGCGTCCGGATCGGGCTCGTCGGATTCGGGGTACGTCTGTCGGCTCCCGTGTGCGTCCATGATCACCCTCCCGTGTCGAGGCCGATGTTAGGACGAAGACGTCACACGCGGGCGCCGCTTCACCCAAGCTTCACGTGATGCACCCTTGAGGTATGCGTTCTCCGTGGATCGTCGGCGTCTCGGGTGCCTCGGGCACCCCGTACGCCCGCGCCGTCCTGGGCGGCCTGCTGGACGCCGGCGAGGCCGTCGATCTGGTGGTGTCGCGCGCCGCCCGCCTCACCCTGCTGGACGAGACCGGCGAGTCGATCCGCGACGCCCACTGGAAGGACGACCTGGGCGCCTGGCTGGGCCGCGACATCGCCACCGACGACCTTCAGTACTGGCCCGCCGGCGACCTGGCGGCCGGGCCCTCCAGCGGTTCCTACCGCACCAGGGGAATGGTGGTGGTCCCCGCCTCCACCGCCGCCTGCGCGGGCATCGCGCTGGGGCTCAGCAAGGACCTGCTGCAGCGCGCGGCGGACGTGAACCTCAAGGAGCGGCGGCCGGTGGTGATCGTCCCGCGCGAGACGCCGGTGCCGCGCAGCCACCTGGTGCATCTGCTGGAACTCCACGACGCGGGGGCGACGGTGCTGCCGGCCAGCCCGGGCTTCTACGCGGGCGCCATGGAGGTGCAGCAGCTGGTGGATTTCGTGGCGGGTAAGGTCTTGGACGCGATAGAGGTGCCGCACTCCCTTTTCGAACGCTGGAAGGGCGAGTTGGGTTCCGGCCGCTAGTCGACCGTGGCGGTGTCGCCGAGTTCACCCTCGAGCAACGCCCGCACCTCGGATTCTCGGAAACGGCGATGGCCACCGGGCGTCCGGATGCTTCCGATGCGACCCGCGGCTGCCCAACGAGTCACGGTCTTCGGATCGACCCGGAACAACGCGGCAACCTCGCCGGGAGTCAACAGTCGATCGTTGTCCATGACTCCTCGCCCCTCTTGAAAACGTACTGAATGCCCTGGTAGGCACGTATGACCCCATTAGAGCACCAAACGGGGCATTACACCAGGTGATCATCGACATCTTTCGGTCAGGTTAGGCTCGCCGGATGGACGATATCGACCGGCGAATCGTACGGCTGCTGCAAGACAACGCCCGGATGTCGTATGCCGAACTGGCCCGGCAGGTCGGCCTCACCTCCCCCTCGGTGCAGGAGCGGGTCTCCAAGCTGGAACGCAACGACGTCATCACGGGTTACCGCGCCCAGGTCAACCCCGAGGCGGTGGGGCTGGGGATCACCGCGCTGGTCGGCCTGGTGACCACGGCCGGCAGCGAATACGCCGACGTCGCCGATGCCGTCCAAGACATCGACGAAGTCGAATCCTGCTACTTCATGGCGGGCCAGGAGTCGTACCTGCTGATGGTGCGGGTCGGCGCCATGGCCGAGCTGGAGCACCTGGTGACCCGGCTCAGCCGCCTGCCCGGCGTCGGCGGCACCCGCACCACCGTGGCGCTGTCGACCAAGTGGGAGTCCCGTCCCCAGACGCGAGGTCTGTCACACGATTAGGGTGTCCGGCATGGACACCCTCGACCGCTGCTGCGACCAGACCCGTGGCTGGGTCAACGACGCCATCGCCGCGGTCGCGGCCGACGCCAACCGCAGCGCCGACACCCACCTGCTGCCGTTCCCGCTGTGCGGCGACTGGGGCATCGACCTGTATCTGAAGGACGAATCGGTGCACCCCACCGGAAGCCTGAAGCACCGGCTGGCCCGCTCGCTGTTCCTGTACGCGCTGTGCAACGGCTGGATCACCGAAGGCACGCCGGTGATCGAGGCGTCCAGCGGCTCCACCGCCGTCAGCGAGGCGTACTTCGCGCGGATGCTCGGCCTGCCCTTCATCGCCGTGATGCCCGCGACCACCAGCGGCGAGAAGATCGCGCTCATCGAGTTCCACGACGGCGTCTGCCACCTGGTGGAGGACCCGTCGAAGGTGGTGTCCACGGCGCGGGCGCTGGCGGCCGAGCGCGGCGGCCACTACATGGACCAGTTCACCTACGCCGAGCGCGCCACCGACTGGCGCGGCAACAACAACATCGCCGAGTCGATCTACCAGCAGATGGCGGCCGAGCGGCACCCGATCCCGGCGTGGATCGTGGTGGGAGCGGGCACCGGCGGCACCAGTGCCACGGTGGGCCGCTGGATCCGCTACCAGCGGCACTGCACCAAGCTGTGCGTCGTGGACCCGGAGAACTCGGCGTTCTTCGACGGCTGGCGGGACCACGACCCCGAGGCCACGGTGGCGGCGGGTTCCCGCATCGAGGGCATCGGGCGGCCCCGGGTCGAGCCGTCGTTCATCCCGACCGTGGTGGACCGCATGATGAAGGTGCCCGACGCGGCGTCCGTCGCCGTGCTGCGCGAGGCGTCGGCGAAGCTGGGACGGCGGCTGGGCGGCTCGACGGGCACCAATCTGTACGCCGCGTTCGCGCTGATCGCCGAGCTGCGCTCGCGGGGCGAGACCGGCAGCGTCGTGACCCTGCTGTGCGACTCCGGGGATCGCTACGCCAACAGCTACTTCAGCGATTCCTGGGTGGACGGTCACGGCCTGGATCTGGCCCCCTACACCGAAACGGCGCGCCGCTTCATGTCGACCGGGGAGTGGGTCGAGCCGTCCTAGCCGCCAAAGATCCGTGACCACCACGGATGCGGCCGCGGGCTCGGCGACGGATAGTCGTACGTGACGCGAGCGCGTTCGACGCCGAGGCCTGGCGGGTCGGCTTCGGACCGCTCCGCGAACCTCACCCCCGCGGGGAGTCGGCCAAGCGTTCCTCCAGGCGCCGGGCCTCGGCCAGGCGGTGCTGCTTTTGGTAGAGCTTCAGCGCCCGCCTCCAGACCTCCCGCGCATGCTGGGGACGGTCCATGGATTCGTGGACCGTCCCTAGACTGTCGAGGGCGTTGGCGACCGTGTAGCTGTTTCCCAGTTCCCCGTACAGGTCCACCGCTTGACCATAGTGGACTATTGCCCGCGCGTGGTCGCCCTGTCGGTGGGTGATGAACCCCAGGCTGTCGGCGGTGTCGGCCATGCCGCGGGTGTCGGCGGACCGCGAGCTCAACGCGAAGGCCCGCTCGCAGCAGCGGCGCGCGGCGTCCAGCTCGCCGAGATGGGCCCGAAACCAACCCTCGGCGTTCAGCGACCGTGCGTACCAGGTGTCGTCGCCCAGCTCCCGCGCCAGGTTCAGCGCGTTCTCGTTGTGGCGCAACGCCTCGCCGTCGTCGAGCTGGCGGTGCCGCAGCTCGGCCAGGGCGGTGTGCACCAGGTAGCGCTCGCGCCGATTGCCGACGGCCTCGGCCAGCCGCAGACCCGCCTCCAGGTACCGCTCGGCGGCGTCGAACTGCCGCACCCGGGTGAGGCTGTCGCCGACGTAGCGCCGCATCATCGCCTCGGCCTCGCGGTCGCCAACCCGGCGCGCGGCGTCCAGGCCCCGCATCCAGCATTCCCGCCCCTCGACGCTGAGCCCGCGCAGCCACTGGTAGGCGCCGATGGCCCAGGCCAGTCTCCAGGTGCGGCCGTCCAGTCTCCTTTCGGCGGCGAGCTTCTGGACGGCCACCAGCGTGGGGTACTCGGCGTCGAACCAGGATTCCGCGGTGTCCTCGTCCAGAGCGACGGGCACGCAACCGGGCACGGACGGCTCGAGGTCGACGACCACGTGGCCGACGCCGAGCAGCGCCGCGGCGGCGCCGTGCGCGGTGTGCAGGTAGAAGTCGATCAGGCGCAGCAGCGCGGGCTCCGACTCCTCGGGCATCGACGCGGCGGACTCCTTGGCGTACAGGAGAACCAGGTCGTGGGAGCGGTAGCGGCGCGCGGCGGTGCGCTCGATCAGGTTGGCGCGTTCCAGCTCGTCGAGCGCGGCCCGGGCGGGACCCGCGGCGAGGCTGTCCACCGCGCGAATATCCACATCGGATGACGGGCTCGCGCCAAGCAGCGCGAACAGCCGCGCGGCCGGCGCCGACAGCACCCGCAGCGAGCCCGCGAACACCGCGCGCAGACCCACGGAGAGCTCGCCGGTGTCCAGGGCGTCCAGCCGGGTGTCCGTGTCGGCGAGTTCGGCGGCGATGGTGGACAGCGCGTGGTCGGGATGGCTTGCGGCGCGGGCCGACACGATGCCCAGGGCCAGCGGCAGCCCCGCGCAGTGGCGCACGATCGCGTTGGTGGCGTCGGGCTCGGCGTCCAGGCGCTCGGGCCCGAGCCGGTCGGCCAGGGCCCGGCGGGAGTCGGCGTCGCCGAAGGCGCCGAGCCGCAGCTGGCGCGCGCCATTGGTCGCCGCCAGGGCGGTCAGGGGCGCGCGGCTGGTGATGAGGACGGTCGCCTCGGTGCCGCCGGGCAGCAGCGGCGTCACCTGCGCGGTGTCGCGGGCGTTGTCCAGGACGAACAGCATCCGGCGCCCCGCCGCCATGGAACGGAACAGACCCGCGCGCGACTGGGCGCCGTCGGGAATGGACTGCGTGGGAACCCCGAAGCCCTCCAACAGTTCCCGCAGCACGGCGTGGGCGTCGAGGGGGTCGTCGGCGGGTTCGAAGCCGCGCAGGTTCACGTACAACTGTCCGTCCGAGAACCGCTCGAGGCGGCGGTGCGCCCAGTGCAGGGCCAGCCAGGTCTTGCCGATCCCGCCCGGCCCCGACAGCACGCACACCAGCGGCCCCGCCGCGGAGTCGGCCATGTCGTCCAAATGATCCACATCGGAGCTTCGACCCGCGAAGCCGTTGGGCGGCGCGGGAAGCCCGCGATTGCCGTCGAAGCGCGGCGCGATCACCCGCTCCCGTTCGCCGTACACCGCCAGCGCCCGCCGGTTCCTCACGCCGCACTTGTGCAGGAGGGAGGAGACGTGGCTTTCCACGGTGCGCACCGAGATCCGCAGCCGCTCGGCGATCTGCGCGTTGGTCTGATGCGCGCCGATCAGGCCCAACACCTCGGACTCCCGCGCCGTCACCTCGCGGGCCGCGTCGCTACTCACGTCCACATCTTGACAAGCCGCGGCCGAAACCGCCACCGTCCGTGTCGACGATTTCCTTGACAGGGCACCATAGGGCGATGTCATCGCGTTACGCCGCCGGCCAGACGGCCCTGGTGATCGCCGTCGGGGCGGCCGAACCCGTGGTCGGCGCGGTGCGCGCCAAGCACGACCCGACCGTCGCCTACGGCATCGTTCCACATGTGACGGTGATGCACCCCTTCCTCCCCGCCGCCGACATCGACGACGAGACGCGCGCCGAGCTCGCCCGCGTCTTCGCCTCGGTCGACGCCTTCGACGCGACCTTCGCGCGCTGCGGCAGGTTCCCCGGCCTGGTGTACCTGGCGCCCGAGCCCGCCGGTCCCTTCAGGGCCCTCACCGCGGCGATCACCGAACGCTGGCCGACGATCGTCGCCTACGAAGGAAAGTACGGCGACCCCGAGCCCCACATGTCGGTCGCGTTCACGAAGGACGACGCCGTCGCGGCGGGCGTGTGCGCCGAGCTCGAACCCGCGCTGCCCTTCGCCACCCGTGTCGAGCGCGCCGAACTGGTGGCGTTCAACGGAAGCGCCTGGGAGTCGGCCGGGGTCTTCCCGCTGGGCGGCTGAGACCGTCGCTCCCCCGCGCTACGGTGTCGGAACCCATCGACGCGGGAGGCACCCCATGGCGAGCTTCGCCCTGATCCACGGCGCGGGCAGCACCGGCTGGGACTGGCATCTGGTCGCCGCCGAGCTGCGGGCCCGCGGGCACGAGGTGCTCGCCCCCGACCTGCCCTGCGGCTCGGCCACCGCCACCCTGGACGACTATGTCGCCGCCGTCGTCGACGCGATCGGCGACCGCGAGGACGTGGTGGTCGTGGCGCATTCGCTGGGCGGATTCACCGCCCCGCTGGTGTGCCGGCGGGTGGCGGCCCGGCTGCTGATCATGGTGACGGCGATGATCCCCGCGCCCGGCGAGCGGGTGGCGGACTGGTGGACCAACACGGGCTACGACAAGGCCACCGCCGGCGACACCCACACCGACGACGAGATCTTCTTCCACGACGTGCCGCCCGAGCTGGCCGCGGCGGCCAAGGCCCAGGCGGTCACGCAGGCCGACGCCGCGATGCTGCAACCGTGGCCGGGCGAGCGCTGGCCCGACGTCCCCACCCGGTTCATCGTCTGCCGCGACGACCGCCTCTTCCCCGCCGAGTGGATGCGCGGCCTGGTCGCCGAGCGCCTCGGCATCGCGCCCGAGGAGATGGACGGCGGCCACTACGTCGCGCTGTCCCGACCCCTGGACCTGGCCGACATGCTGGAGTCCTACCTGAAATTAGGCACGACAGTAACTCCGGTCGCGCTGCCTCGTTGAGCCCCGTGAATGTCAATACCGACATTTGCCACATAGCACACATGGGGGAAGAATGAAACTGGCTCGTACCGCCGCCGTCGTAGTCGGAGCTGCCGCCGCCATCGGGTTCGCCGCACCGGCCTTCGCGTCCTCGCACGTGGCCGAGCACCACGCGGGCGAAACTCCGAACATCCTCGCCGCGGGCGACCGTCTGTGCGCCGTCAACTGGCACGGACGGGTGGCGGATGGCATCTCCGTCAACAACAGCAAGATCAACGACACCTGCGTCCGCAACGCGGGCCACATGGACAAGGACGCCATGATCTCGGTGCTGAACGACGCGTGCGTCGGCAACTGGGACTGGACCAACGTCCTCAACGTCCTGGACTCCAACAGCACCAGCGTCGACGACGTGTGCAGCGATCACTGATCGCATTAGCTGACTGGTAGGCCCCGCCGCGGGCCTGCGCGGGTTTTCTCTTTGGCGACGGGACCGGCATCGACGGTGATGCCGGTCCCGTCGTTTGTCGTTCTTATTGAGGACCGAATCTGTCCGCATACCCCCATATCGTTGGTCTCACCTACAAGACATGAGGAGCGAGGACGATGACGATTCTGGTCACTGGAGCAACGGGAAACGTTGGGCGCCACCTGGTTCGGCAACTGGCGGACGCGGGCCACAAGGTGCGCGCCCTGACCCGCGACGCCTCCAAGGCGCGGCTGCCCGAGGGGGTCGAGGTGGTCACCGGCGACCTCACCGACATCGCCGGACTGGCCCCGGCCTTCGACGGCGTCGAGGCCGTCCACCTGATCAACTTCGGCGGCAACGACTACGGCCTGCTCGACAACGGCGCCGAGCTCGTCGAACTCGCCGTGAAGTCCGGGGTCAAGCGGGTCACCATGCTCACCGGATGGGAGCGGGGCTCGCTGGACGCCGCGGTCGAGGCCAGCCCCCTGGCGTGGACCCGCCTGATGCCCGGCGAGTTCATGTCCAACACCCTGGAATGGGCCGAGCCGATCATCCGCGACGGGCGCATCGAGCAGCCCTTCGGCGGCGGGTACAGCCCGCTCACCCACGAGGCCGACCTCGCCTCGGTGGCGCTGGTCGCGCTCACCACCGACGGCCACGGTGGACAGACCTACAAGGTCAACGGCGCCGAGGTGCTGACCAAGTACGAGCGGCTGCGAATCCTCGGCGAGGCCACCGGCCGCGAGCTGGAGTTCGTCGACCTCACCCCCGCCGAGGCCACCGAGCGCTGGAAGGCCGCCCACCTGCCCGACGAGACCATCGCGTTCCTGCTGCGGGTCTTCGGCGACCTGCCCACCGACCCCTACCCCCTGGAGTCGGACGTGGAGAGGGTGACCGGCAAGCCGCCGCGCCGCTTCGCCCAGTGGGCCGCCGAGCACGCCCCGCGCTTCCGGGCCTGATCGGCCAGCACATCCACTTCGGACTATCCGGCACCGAGCAGGCCGGAGTCCCCACGAGGATGCGAGTCAGGCACGGTCTCGAGTGATCACGAGGATGTCCCACGTCCTTTGGTCACTGTGGAAGACCGTGCCTGACAACGGTTAGGTGACCGGCGCGGTCCACATCTGGCGCCGCATCGGACGGCTGTAGCGCTTGCGGTCCCGATAGGACTCGGGATCGCGCTTTTTGTGGAAGTCGTCGAGCAGCCGATCATATCTGTCGTGGTAGGCGTTCAATATCCGCGGAACGACCGAACGGGCTTCGCTCAGGAACTTTTCCTCGCTGAGGGTGTCCAGTGTGCGCGGCGCGATGGTGACCTTCCACCTCCGCCAGCCCCGGCACGCCAGGGTAATCGAGCCACGCGACGACATGGCCTCGAATTCCAACTGTTTGCGCTTGGCGAACAGCTCCTCCTCCGCCGTCGACAGCGGCTCTTCGTCCTGATCGGACCGAAAGGCACCGGGGGTGCGTGAGCGTGCGGTGAGTGCCGCCTTGCGGTAGCCGACCCACACGAGCTGGCACAGCCCCTCGAACTGGCCCTCCATCGCCGAGGTGGTGTACTCGCGGTAGGCATTTCCGAGAAACTTGATGTCGAAGGCATTGCGCCCCTTGATACGCGCCTTGATGCGTTTGTCCGGTGAGGACACGCGCAGGTCGAGGCGCTCCATGAGTTGTGCGTAGGTTTCCATTGACCCTCCCCGGTGGGCCGGCATGCGCACGGGCAGCGGCGCACGGCGGCCCACATGAGTCGCCTAGTTCGTCGGCGGTTTGAAGTCGTCTTCGAATTGCTTGTCGATGTGCGAATTGCCTTGGCCGTCATAGTCGATGGGGACGTTGCCCTTGGCGTCGGCCACGAACGGCCCGACGATCTTCTTGCGAATCCCGGACTCGGTAATCTTGCCGGCGAGCTTGCCGAGGGCCTCCTTGACCGTGTTCTTGCGTGTGGTCTTGTCGCCGTCGATCTTCTTGATGGCGTCGAGAATGCTGAAGTAGCAGTCCCAGGCGTCGTCGGTGGTCAGATTGAACGGTGTGGGTTTTTCCACCGGTACTGCTCCCACGATGCCGGCGGCCTGCGAGGCACTGGCCGCCAACAGCGGCAACGCGATCGGCGCGTCCGCGCCCGCTGTGGCCGCAGTGGAGGCAACAGTGGCGACCGCGGCGATGACCGTCAGGAACAACTTCGCCGATCCGTCGGGAGAGGCGCAGGCGCCGTCCCAGTCGCCGGCCGCCTTCAGCGCGGTGTCCACAAGGCTCTCGGCGTCGGCGCGAGTGCGTATGTAGACCGCTTGGTGGGCCTCCAGGGTCAATTGCAGGGAGTTGAGCATGAAACGCTGCTCCTGGACGGCCTGGCCCTTGCCGATGTAGAACGGGGCGAAGTTTGTCTTGAACGCGTTCGCCGACTCTCCGGTCCACCCGGGGTCATCGGGGGTACCGTCCCCGCCGACCTTCTTCAGCGCCGACTGGATGTAGTCGGCCACGTGGTGGCCCGGGATGGTGTCAAAGCCCTTGGCCTCCACGGTCTTGTCCCACAGGTTGTCGCAACCCAGCCGCAGGGCGGCGGTGGACAGCGCGTCGATACCTTGCTTGAAGGAGCCGGGATCGGTGGCGATGAGCTCCTGCAACTCCTCCTTCAGATAGTTGGTGGACCCGTAGCCGTACCCGTCGAAGGTCACGGGGTCGCCCCCGGATCCGTTGTCGGACAACCCGCCGTCGTTGTGTTTCAGCTTCTTGACGAGATCGTCGATCTTGCCGTTCATCCGGTCGATGTATTGCTGCCCGGACATCTTGTCGATGAGGGGTTCCAGGTCGTCGAGTGCGTCATTCATTCGGTTTAGCGCCCTTCCGCGTGCCGGACAAGGTCGTCATCCGATCGGGTGTTATCGGACCAGCCGTCGGGGCCGAGTTTGGGCAGGGACGTCAAGTCGGCGTCGTGCTTCAGTTCCGTGGCGGCGGCGGAGTCGTGGGCGGCGAGGTCGTAGGCGAGGAGCCGTAGCACGTTGCCGGCCTCCCACATGTTGCTGTCGCAGTCCACGATGATTCGTGAGGTCTGTGTGAGCGCCTCGGTCCAATAGCCTTGATCCGGCACCGAAACCGATGTGACATCGCCATCGATGTCCTTATAGACCCCAGCCGCGGCAGGTAGGTCCTCCTTGCCCGCCAAGTGGAGTTGATAGAGGTCTGCTCCCAGGGTTGCCAATGTCATTCTCCCTATGGTTCGCGCCGCAGGGGATCGCGGCATGTGAAGTGCTTCCCGATCGCGGAGTACCACTCCGCTCGATATTGTCTATCTACAAGAGATGCCGAGATAGAGAGCAATCGATGGCAACACGCCATCCCGAATTTCCCGCTGTTTCAAGGCCTTTCCATGTCAAGCGTCGGCGCGATAGCCGCGGTGCTGCTCCCGTTAGCTAGCTATGGATCCCGCATCTCCGTCAAGGCTTTACGGATAGCCACATTACACGACATCGACGCAATCATCATCATCAATGTGTGCCAACCACTGACCTAATTCCGCGCAAAGTGGACGATGCGGTTGGAACGACTCGAGGGCGCCTGACCTGGCACCAAACGGTTGCGTGCCTCCATATCTGAGATCTCGGACGATCTCTGCGGGCGGAGCATACTGGGGGCCATGAGCGATCTAAGGCGCCTTGGTCGAGCAGTTTCGGTGGCTTGTGTGGTGGCATTGACGGTGGGGGCGTGCTCGTCCGGCAAGTCCGAAAAGGTATTGCCGAACGCCACGGCGCAATGGACTTCGCATGTGGGCGCCCCGTCGTCCAGCGATGTCATTGCCACCGACAAATACGTGTTCGTGGAGACTCGGAATGCCTCGAGTTCGCGTGACGGCTTCCAGGTCCTGGACGCCGCGACAGGTGAAAGGAAATGGGATCTTCCTCCGGCGGACGATGATCGTCTGATCTGGGTCGGCGACACCGCGGTCGTGGTGACGGAGCACGGCGATGACGGCAAGCAGACCACTGTGTACAGCTCCTCGACGGGAAGGAGGATGTACACCACCGGCCCCGAGGACATCAACACGACGTGGCCGGTCGTCACGAACGACACGTTGGTTCAGGGCAATGAAAGTGCTGCCGCCAGCCATAGCGGCGCCGAGGCGATCGGGATCGACCTGGCCACGGGGAAAAAACGCTGGTCCACCGACCTCCCGGGCAAGCCAGGATCCTTTATGGATTTGTCGGTGGCCGCGCCGAAATCGGACGGGGAACTTCAGGGCGGCACCGAAAAACACACACTTCAACAAGCCAGCACGACGCCGCTCGTCTTCGCCGGCACCGGCCAGGACCCGGAGGTCATGGACTCCACCGTTTCGCTGGACACAGCCACCGGGAATACGAAGTGGACATGGAAGAAACCGCTCAACGGCAAGACATCCGGCCATGACGTAGGAACATTGAGCAATGGCGACTTTTGGTATGTCCGAGGATCCTGCCCGGACACCAGCATCGACGTGATCGACGCCAAGGACGGGAAGGTCACGACGACGCCGGCCGAGCGCACCTTCTTCGACAGCGAGGGCTCTTCGACCTGTGAGGGGGGCGCCGACGACGGCGTCTTCCCCGTCGAAAAGACCCTGGCCATGGCGCAAAACGACAAGCACCGTCCCGAAGTCATCGACCTCACCACAGGAAAACCTATGTGGACCGCGAAGGAATCCGGTACGCCGCTGGTTCTGCACCGTAAGGTGGCGATCTACAGCGCGGCGGGCGAGAAACGACGCTCGGATACCAGCGCCGTCGATGTGGCCACCGGAAAACGGCTGTGGAAAGAACACGGCGACGACACGCTTAACCGGCCCGGGTGGGTGGAGTCCGCATGCGACGACCTCGTATTCTCCTCCGACCAGACGTACACCTACGCCTTCGACCTGCGTACAGGCAGGGGGCGGTGGCGGACGGCCGGGAACCTAGAAGCCATCGACGCCGACTTCTACTTCGTCATCAACAAGAAGGGGCTCACCGCCATCCCGCGATGAGACACGCCGCCAAACAGGCCCAACCAAAAACCGGCTCCCCAGATCTCTGGGAAACCGGCTGTGAGCTGGTGTAACACTTGCGGTCCCGACGGGATTTGAACCCGCGACCTCCGCCTTGACAGGGCGGCGAGCACTCCATGCTGCTCCACGGGACCTGGTCCGAGGTGAACCCGGTCTGTTGTGCGTGCCCCCAACGGGATTCGAACCCGTGCTACCGCCTTGAAAGGGCGGCGTCCTAGGCCACTAGACGATGGGGGCGCTGGGCCATCATGTCATACGGTCGCTTTCGGCCACGTGCCATATATCGATGACCTCGCATGCCACCGTCCGCGAGCCGTCGGAGGCTTGGAAAGCATACGTGATGGGTTCGCGAACCCCAAATCGGGGGGTCGGCTCAGTGTGCGGTGGCCAAGGCGACCACTCCGGCGAGCACGAGGCACGCCCCGGCGACCCGGCGTCCCGCCTGGGGTTCGCGCAGCAGCAGCCACGCGAAGACGCTGCCCACCACGATGCTGAGCTCGCGGGCGGGGGCCACCAGGCTGACCGGGGCGAAGCGGTAGGCGAACAGCACCAGGATGTAGGCGGCCGGGGCGATCGAGGCCACGGTGAGGATCGGGCCGCGGTATTTTGTCCATATCGGATGGATCTCGGTGCGGTGCTTCCAGGCGTGCGGGG
This sequence comes from Stackebrandtia sp., assembly GCF_035643755.1. Taxonomy (NCBI): domain Bacteria; kingdom Bacillati; phylum Actinomycetota; class Actinomycetes; order Glycomycetales; family Glycomycetaceae; genus Stackebrandtia; species Stackebrandtia sp. The sequence continues at coordinate 36,140 of NZ_DASQPW010000111.1, forward strand.
TGAGCAGGGCCGCGCGCACCAGGTTGTTGCCCCAGTCGTAGAGGATCGGCGAGATCGCCAGCGGACCCACCGCCCAGGCGTCGAACACGGTGTAGGCGGCGATGAAGACGCCGGTGAGGACGCCGTAGCCGATCCCGGCGGCCAGGGCGGCGTCGCGGCGGCCCGGCTGGAACCCGATGACGAAGATGCCCCCCACCACGCCGGCCGCGCCCGCCAGGCCGACGACGCCGGTCTTCTCGTGGAACAGCGCGATGGCCAGACCCACCGACAACAGCGGCCCGGTGCCGCGGGCCAGCGGGTACACCACCGACAGGTCGCCGCGCTGGTATCCGCGTTGCAGCACAAGGGAATACGCCACGTGGAGGACGCCGGTGACGAGGATCGCGCCCGCCAGGGCCCAGCTGAGGCGGGGCGGGTAGGCCACCGCCGCCACGGCGACCACGGGCAGGTAGATGACCCCCGAGCCGAGGGAGTTGATCCACACGAAGACGGCACCGGCGTCGGCGGCCTTCTTGGCGGCGAGGTTCCACAGGGCGTGGCAGACGGCGGCGGCGCCAACCAGGACGATGGCGAGGGGGTCCACCCGGGACACGCTAATGGCGCCGCGGGCGGCGCGGGCTGGGTTTGTGGCGACGCTCACCGGTACCGTAGCGGCGTTGTCGGACACGAGAAGGGCATCGGGATGTCACAGCGGTTGGTCGTCGTCGGCGCCGGGACCATGGGTGCCGGGATCGCCTATGTCGCGGCGGGAAGCGGATGCGACGTGGTGGTCGTCGACGTGGACGCGGGGCGCGGCGCCGCCGCGCGGCAACAGATCCGGGGCTGGGCCGACAAGGCGGTAGCGCGCGGACGGTCCACTGAGGCCGATGCCGCGGCGCTGCTGGAGCGGCTGGGCGTTATGACGAATCTCACCGAGGTGGCGCCTGGGCCCGACGTGGTCGTCGAGGCGGTTCCCGAGAACGTCGACCTGAAGCGGCGGGTGCTGGCCGACGCGGAGGAGCTCGAGCCGAAGCTGTTGGGCTCCAACACCTCCAGCATCTCCATCGACTCGCTTGCCGCGGGACTGCGCCGCCCCGAACGCTTCTGCGGCCTGCACTTCTTCAACCCCGTGTACGCCATGGCGCTGCTGGAGATCGTGGTCGGCGAGGCCACCGACGACGACGCCCGACGGGCCGCCCTCGGCCTGGCCGACCGCCTCGGCAAGCAACCCATCGTGGTGCGCGACTCCCCCGGCTTCGCGACCTCGCGGCTGGGCAACGCGCTGGGGCTGGAGGCGATCCGGATGCTCGAAACCGGCGTGGCCTCGGCCGTCGACATCGACCGCGCGATGGTGCTGGGCTACCGCTACCCGATGGGGCCGCTCGAACTGTCCGATGTGGTGGGACTCGACGTCCGGCTCGACATCTCCCGCACCCTGCAAAGGGCGTACGGCGACCGCTTCTCGCCCCCGCAGCTGTTGCTCGACATGGTCGCCGAGGGCAAGCTCGGCAGGAAGACCGGCGAGGGCTTCTATCGCTGGATCGACGGCGAGAAGGTGAACCCGTGAATCTCGACACCCTGCTGGTGGACGAGCGCGACGACCGCCTGGTCGTCACGCTGAACCGCCCCGACAAGCGCAACGCCATCGACCAGGCCATGGTGGACGACCTGCACCGCGTGTGCTCCGCACTGGAGTCCCGGCCCCGGCTGCTGGTGCTCACCGGCGGCGACCAGGGCACCTTCGCCGCGGGCGCCGACATCGCCCAGCTTCGCGACCGCGACTCCTCCGATGCCTTGCGCGCCATCAACTCCGGCCTGTTCGCCCGGATCAGGGCGCTGCCGCTGCCCTCGGTGGCGGCGGTGGACGGGCCCGCGCTGGGCGGCGGCGCCGAGCTGGCCTACGCCTGCGACATCCGGGTGTGCTCGGACCGGGCGTTCTTCGGCCAGCCGGAGGTGCGGCTGGGCATCCTGGCCGGGGCCGGAGCCACCCACCGGCTGCCCGAGCTGGTCGGCGAGAGCCTCGCCAAGGAGCTGCTGTTCACCGGGCGCCGCCTGCCCGCCGCCGAGGCGCTGGCCGCCCGGCTGGTCAGCCGCGTCACGGAGCCGCGGGACCTGTTGGCGGCGGCCCATTCCGTCGTCGACGACATGGCCAAGGCCTCGCCGCTGGCCCTGCGGCTCACCAAGCTCGCCGTCGACGCCCCCGAGGGCGCGCACCCGCGCGTCGAGCTGGCCGCCCAGGCGGTGCTGTTCGACGACGCCGAGAAGCACCGCCGCATGACCAGGTTCCTGGAGAAGTCCTTAGAGGTACATCCCGGTGGGCGGGGTGTCGTCGTCGGCGGTGATGGACTGCTTGTCGAAGAAGCGCCGACCGCCGAACTTGGTCTGGAGCCGGTCGTCCAGGTCGTCGGCCAGGCGGGTCATCGACTCCACCGCCAGCATGAGGTGCCGGGGCTGGAAGTCCCTGCCGTACACCGGAACCGAGGCCCAGATGGTGCCGTCGGCGTAGTAAAGCCGCCCGATCGGCAGCCGCCGGGTCAGCTCGGACAGCTCGCGGTAGAGGCGCTCGGTCGGCGCCACCTCGGTGAGCAGCGGCGAATACACGTCCACAATGGCGGGACGATCGCCGGGCTTGATGAACACCATCGCCGAGCCCGCGCGCACGCTGATCTCGCCGCTCTCGTCGATGGCCAGGTGCGCCGGGGTGGTGCGCTGCATCGCCGCCACGACCGTGGTCACCATGTCCGCCAGGGGGCCCGCCGCCGACGGCGTCGGAGCGGGCTCGTCGTCGTCCTCGGGCTCCTCGCCGCGCATCAGCGGGCGGGCCGGGGCCAACACCAGGCTCGCACCGTCGCCGTCGCCCACCGGGCGGTAGTCGTAGGTGAGAAACGCCGGGTGCGGCGCCCCGTACACGTCGCGCATCGTCCGCGACACGATGGTCGCCAGGCGATCGGCCTCGTCCGCGGGCGAATCCAGCCCGAAGCGATCCGCGGTGCCGTCCAACACACCCGGCGGCTGCCAACCCAGCGCCACCAGCTGGCCCACGGCCGCGCGCCCCAACTGCGCCGTGCCCGGCGGCAGGGTGGCGTTGCTGGTGGCGTCGGCGCGGATCTGGCTCTCGGCGGGCACGCTCAGCGCCACGTCGTACACGGCATTGCCGGTGCCGGCGCTGGTCGGATCGAGGATCAACGACAGGTCCGCCCCCACCGGCAGGCCGGGAAGCACCGCGGCCAGGGCGGCGGTGAAGTCATGCCACGCCGTGGCGACTTTCGCGGTCAGATCCGGAGCGTTGTCTTCCATGTCCGCTGACATTACTGACCGCCCGGGCATGATCGCCAGCCCGTGTACCTCACGCGTGTGCGAGCCCTCAGGTACTAGATTGGAACCGGGAGGAACCATGGCTCACGACGATCCCGCGTTCGGCAAACCCAAGAAGGCGGCCGCCGGCGTACCCGGCGTCCTGTCCGGCCTGCGCTACGCCCTCGGCAAACCCGGCGTCCAGCGCGGCTCGCGCGCGCTGCTGCGCATCAACCAGGTCGACGGCTTCGACTGCCCCGGCTGCGCGTGGCCCGAGCCCGCCGACCGCGGGCACATCGAGTTCTGCGAGAACGGCGCCAAGGCCGTCGCCGAGGAGGCCACCCGCAACCGCGCCGACATCGAGTTCTTCGCCGCCCACCCGATCTCGGAACTCGCCGCCTGGGACCACCACCGGCTGGGGCGCGTCGGACGCATCGCCCACCCGATGGTGCGGCGGCCCGGAAACGACTGCTACGAGGCGATCTCGTGGTCCGACGCGTTCCGGCTCATCGCCGACCAGCTGCGCGGATTGGACAGTCCACATCAGGCGGTGTTCTACACCAGCGGACGCACGTCCAACGAGGCCGCGTTCGCGTATCAGTTGCTGGCCAGGGCATACGGCACCAACAACCTCCCCGACTGCTCCAACATGTGCCACGAGTCGTCCGGCGTCGCGCTGTCACAGACCATCGGCATCGGCAAGGGCTCGGTCACACTGGACGACATCCACGCCGCGTCGCTGCTGGTGGTCGTCGGCCAAAACCCCGGCACCAACCACCCCCGGATGCTGTCGGCGCTGGAGAAGGCGAAACGCAACGGCGCCAAGATCCTGGCGATCAACCCGCTGCCCGAGGCCGGGCTGCTCAACTTCGCCAACCCGCAGACCCCGCGCGGCCTGGTCGGCGGCGGCACCCCGCTGGCCGACGAGTTCCTCAAGGTCCGCCTCGGCGGCGACCAGGCGCTGTTCGCCGCCTTCGGCGCCCTGCTGCGCGAATGGGGCGCGGTCGACAAGGAGTTCATCGACGCCCACACCGCGGGCTTCGACTCCTACCAATCATCCACACTCGACTGGGACGCGGTCGAGGCCGCCTGCGGGCTCACCCGCGCCGAGATCGAGACCGGCGCGCGGATGCTCGCCGCCAGCGACGCCACCATCGTGTGCTGGGCCATGGGCCTCACCCAGCACCGCGACGCCGTCGCCACCATCCAGGAGATCGTCAACGTTCAGCTCCTGCGCGGCATGATCGGCAAGCCCGGTGCGGGCCTGTGCCCGGTGCGCGGCCACAGCAACGTCCAGGGCGACCGCACCATGGGCATCTGGGAGATCCCTCCACCCTGGACTTCCAGGCTCGAGGAGGAATTCGGGATCACGGTGCCCCGCGACACCGGCTTCCACACCGTCGACGCGATCCGCGCCATGCGCGACGGCCGCGCCAAGGTCTTCGTCGGGCTGGGCGGCAACTTCGCCTCCGCCGGGCCCGACACCGCCGTGATCGAGGACGCCCTGCGCGGCTGCGACCTCACCGTCCAGATCTCCACCACCCTGAACCACTCGCACGTGGTGCCCGGCCGCACCGCCCTCATCCTGCCCACCCTGGGCCGCACCGAACGCGACACCCAGGTCGCCGGCGACCAGTTCGTCACGGTGGAGGACTCGATGAGCTGCGTGCACTCCTCGCGCGGCCGCCTCGCCCCGGCCTCGCCGTACCTGCTCAGCGAGGTCGCGATCGTGTCCCGGCTCGGCCGCGAGCTGCTCGGCGACGACCTGCCCTGGCGGGACTTCGCCGCCGACTACCGCGCGGTGCGCGAGCGCATCGCCCGCGTGGTGCCCGGCTTCGACGACTACGAGCGCCGGGTGCGCGGCGTCGGCTTCACCCTGCCGCACCCGCCGCGCGACTCCCGCAGCTTCAAGACCACCGACGGCAGGGCCCACTTCACCACCAGCCCGCTGTCCACCATCGAGGTCCCGCGGGGGCGGCTGCTGCTGCAGACCCTGCGCAGCCACGACCAGTACAACACCACCATCTACGGCCTCAACGACCGTTACCGCGGGGTCAAGCAGTCCCGCCGCGTCGTGTTCGTCCACCCCGACGATCTCGAGGCCGCGGGAGTCGCCGACGGCGAACACATCGACGTCGTCAGCGAATGGAAGGACGGGGTTTCCCGTCGCGTCAACGACTTCCGCGCGGTGGCCTACCCGATCGCCCGCGGCTGCGCGGCCGCCTACTTCCCCGAGGCCAACCCGCTGGTGGCACTGGACTCCACCGCCAAGGGCTCCCACACGCCGGTGTCCAAGGCCATCGTGGTGCGTCTCGCCAAGCGCGCATAGCAACGGGGGGCACGGCTCGCGCCGTACCCCCCGTTGCTTCCCCCTCGATCACGCGCCGGTCTGCGGGGGTTGCTCCCCCGACGGCGGCGGCGTGTAGTACTGCTGCTGTTGCTGGCCACCGGTCTCGGTGTAGTGCTGCTGCTGTTGCTGCTGCTGCACGTCCATTCCGGAATCGGTGTACTGCTGCGAGGTGTAGGTCGACTGCCCGAACTCCGGCTGTTGCTGCTGCCGGTTGGACATCTGGGTCTTCAGGTTCGACGCCTCGTTCTCGGCGGCGCCGAGCATCCGCTCCCAGCGGTTGCGCATCGGCATCACCAGGCCGCCGCCGACGCCCACGACCACCACGCCGACCACCATGGCCAGCGCCGCGATCAGGATCGGCTCGGTCACCGTGGTGGCGATGCCGATCTGGTTGAGCGCCGCGATACCGGCCACCGCGATGATCCCCACCTGGGCCACCCGCGCCATCGGCCGTCCATAGGAGACCGAACTCATGACGCCCGACACCAGGTTGAACACGGTGTCGCCGATGGCGAAGGCCACCACCATGATCACGCCCGCGATGAACAGCTGCGGCAACCAACCGACCAGGTCGTTGATCACGTTGCTGACCGGGTTGGCCCCGAAGACGTTGAAGGCCATCTGCAAGGCGAACAACATGATCAGCGCGTAAACCAGGGTGCCGGTCAACTCGCTCGCGGTGTACTTGCCGGTGAACCGCCGCAGTCCGCCCCGCTCGGTTATGCGATCCAGCCCGACCCGGGCCAGCAGCTTCGAGATCCCCTTGCGCAGCAGCTTCGCGATGATCCAACCCACGATGAGAATGGCCACGAAGGCGACGGCCTTTGGTAGGAACCGACCCACGTCGTCCAACGCGTTTTGGAGACTCTGCGAAATGTTCATGCCCCGCACGCTAGTGCCGCATGTTCCGATTCGGGGTAGTTTGCCGGAATTGACCGGCTATTTTGGTCGGTCCCGCCCGGGCTCGCCCTCGCCGGTGGGCCAGGTCCGCCAGTTGCGCCACGCCCGGCTCGGCGTCGGCCCCCGCTGCCCCTGGTACCGCGACCCGTAGATCGCCGACCCGTACGGATGCTCGGCGGGCGAAGACAACCGGAACAGGCACAGCTGCCCGACCTTCATCCCGGGCCACAGCGTGATCGGCAGGTTCGCCACATTGGACAATTCGAGGGTGACGTGCCCGGAGAACCCCGGGTCGATGAACCCGGCCGTCGAATGCGTCAACAACCCCAGCCGGCCCAGGGAGCTCTTTCCCTCGAGCCTCCCGGCCAGGTCGTCGGGGAGCGTGATCATCTCGAGGGTGGAGCCGAGCACGAACTCGCCGGGGTGCAGGACGAAGGGCTCGCCGTCGGGGACCTCGGTGAGCGCGGTGAGTTCGTCCTGCCGCTCGGCCGGGTCGATGTGGGTGTACTTCTGGTTGTTGAAGGCGCGGAACCACCGGTCCAGGCGCACGTCCACACTGGAGGGCTGGATCAGGTCGGGGGCGAAGGGCTCGACCCCGAGGCGTCCGGATTTGATGGCGGCCACGATGTCACGGTCCGACAGGAGCATGCCCGCGATGCTAGACCGAATTGCCCGTTTCCCGCGCACCGGGCGTGCGCGACCCGGGCTCGCGCCATCGGCTACAGTAGGGTGCCTCGCGAATGTAGTTCAATGGCAGAACATCAGCTTCCCAAGCTGAATATGCGGGTTCGATTCCCGTCATTCGCTCCAAATAAGACATTCGGCCCGAGTCGGCCGACGAACACCTGACGGCGGCGTACGCGACGCGCCTGGCGCCGCCCGGCCCCGCTCAGGACCCTCCGAAGATCAGGTCGAGATGGGCGTCCAGCGCGGCGATCGCGTCCTTCTCCGCGAACTGCCGCGACAGCAGCTGCATGCCGAGACCGTCGACGAGCGCCATCAGGCCGATCGCCGCGAGGTCGGTGTCGATGCCGTGCGCGCCGGCCGCGCGCAGCTGGCCCGCGATGAACCCGCGCATCCCCGCCGAGCCCTCGCGCAGTCCTTCCTGGATCGCGGGCTTCACCGCGGCGTACGCGAGGAACGCGAGCCCGACGTGGCCTTCGAGCCGCCGGGTCTCGTCGAGGGGCAGGATCTGGAGGAGGACGCCGCGGACGAGTTCGCGCGGTGTCGCGGCGGCGGCCTCGGCTTCGGAGCGGGCCCGGATCCGGTCCGCGACCATGCCGAGCGCGAACGTCATCATCTCGTCCTTGGTGCGGAAGTAGTGCTGCACCATCCCGGTCGAGACGCCCGCTTCGGCGGCCACCTGGCGCAGGCTCACGCCTGCCAACCCGTGCGTGGCGGCTAGCCGCGTCAGCGCGTCGGCGAGCAGCTCTCGGCGTTCACGATGGTCGACCTTGGACGGCATACGGCCACTTTACATTGCACCTGTATTGTCTTAGCTATACATTGCAGTCGTATTGGAAAAAGATGTGGTCGGTCATGCAGGACGTGGTCGGCACGAAGGAGGTGCGCGGATGGACGTGCTCGAGCTGACGGAGATCGACGGCGGACAGCGGGACCTGGTGGGGGGCAAGGCCGCCGGTCTCGCCGGGCTGATCCGCTCCGGGGAGCCGGTGCCGGACGGCTTCTGCGTGACGACCGAGGCGCACCGGAGCGGGCAGGTACCGCGCTCCGAGGTGCTCGCGGCGTACGAACGCCTCGGCGGCGGACCGGTCGCGGTCCGCTCCAGCGCCACCGCCGAGGACCTGCCGCACGCGAGCTTCGCCGGTCAGCAGGACACCTACCTCGATGTCGCGGGCGGCGAGGCGCTGATCGAGGCGATCGAGGCCTGCTGGGCCTCCCTGCATACCAAGCGCGCGACCGCCTACCGCGAGGCCAACGGCATCCCGCACGATTCCGTGAGGATGGCGGTCGTCGTGCAGCGCATGGTCGACGCCGAAGTCGCGGGCGTGCTGTTCACCGCCGACCCGCTGACCGGCTCGCGCAGCGCGTGCGTGGTCGACGCCGCGCCCGGGCCGGGGACGGCGGTCGTCGACGGCACCCAGGCGGCGGACCACTACGTGCTGGACGGCACGGAGGACGGCGAGCGCGGCTGCCTCGCGCCCGCCCGCCGGAAGGAACTGCGCGGGGCCGGTGAGCGGATCAGGGACCTGCTCGGCGCGGAGCAGGACATCGAGTGGGCCTACGACCGGGCCGGAAGGCTGTGGCTGCTACAGGCGCGCGACATCACCACCCTCTTCCCCGCGCCCCCGCCGAGCGCGAAACCGGGCCCGCGCCTGTACGTCGAGTTCGGCCATGTGCAGGGGATGCGGCGGCCCGCGACACCGATGGGCATGTCGACGCTGAAGGCGATGCTGGCGGGCATGCTCGCCGCGTTCGGCCTCACCGTCGAGATCGTCGGCATCGGCGGGCGGCTGTACGGCGACCTGACCGACGCGCTACGCGATCCCTCGACGCGGCGGCGGCTGGTCAAGCTGATGGCGGTCGATTTCGGGCCGCGCGCGCAGCGGGCGGTCGCACACCTCCTGGACGATCCGCGGTTCGCGCCGCGGAAGACCCCCCGTCGACGCCATGCCGCCGCCGTGAAGGCCGGGCCGAGGGCGGTCGCCGGGATCCTCGGCGCGCTGGCCCGTCCGGCGCGGGCGCGCGCCCGCGTCCTCGGCGAGATCCAGCGCCTCCGCCAACGGCCGGTCACCGATCCCGCCACCGCGGCGGAGCTGTTGGACCTGGTCGAGCACGACGCGGCGCCCAGCACCCTCACCGACGCCATCACCTGGCCCGTCGTCACCGGACTCGCCGTGTCCGCCGCACTGCCGCCGCTGCTGAGGGACATCGCGAGTCAGGACGAGATCCACACGGTGCTCGGCGGCATGCCGCACAACGTGACGATCGAGATGGACCTCGCGCTGTGGCGGGTGGCGCGGCGAGCAGCGCCCCACCGCGAGCTGCTGCTCGGTACCCCGCCAACCGAACTCACCGCGGCCTGGCGGGCGGGCGAGCTCCCCGACTTCGGCCTCGACGCATTCCTTCAGCGGTACGGCATCCGGTCGGCCGCCGAGGTCGACGTCGGTGTACCGCGCTGGGCCGAAAACCCGACGCCGGTGTTCACGATGCTCGCCAACTACCTGCGGGTCGCCGACCCCGAGCAGGCCCCGGATCGCCGCTTCGAGCGCGCCGCCGACCGGGCCGAGTCGATGCTCGCCGAGCTCGCCGTGCGTGCCCGTCGCAGGCGGGCGCTGCGTGGCCGCCTCGCCGGCTTCTTCCTGCGCCGCTCGCGGGAGTTGTCCGGGCTGCGCGAGGCGGGCAAGTTCGCCGGGCTTTACGCCTTGCGCGACCGGCGCCGCCGCCTGCTCCTGATCGGGGCGCAGCTCCAGGCGAAGGGTTTGCTCGCGGACGCCGACGACGTGATGTTCCTCGAACTCCCCGAGCTGCGCACCACAGTGGAGACCGGTGCCGACCGGCGCGACACGATCACCGCCCGGCGCGCGGAGTACGAGCGCGAGCTACGCCGCCGCGCCGTTCCGGTCGCCCTGCTCTCCGACGGTACGGATGTGGAGACGCTCCTGCCGGCCCCGCCAGTCGACGGTCGGACGCTCACGGGAACAGGTGCGGCGTCCGGTCGCGTCACCGGCCACGCCCGTGTGGTCCGCGACCCCTCGGACGCGTCCATCGAACCCGGGGAGATCCTCGTCGCGCCGACGACGGACCCGGGCTGGACACCGCTGTTTCTCACGGCCGGCGGCCTCGTCACGGAGACCGGCGCGGTGATGGCCCACGGGCCGACCGTCGCGCGCGAGTACGGCATTCCGGCCGTCATCTGCGTCCCGGACGCCACCACGCGCATCCGCGACGGGCAGCTGATCGCCCTCGACGGCGCCACGGGGACGGTCACGCTGGACTGCTGAGCGGGCCGGCGGGGCACCGGCGGGGTTGGCCAAATCACCATTAATTGAGATACTTGCATGCGTTAGCCCCGTTTTCTCATTCCCCGCCCCGGATGTGACGCATGCCCGTACCAAAATTCTCGTTCAGACACGCCCTCGTCATCGCCGTCGCGGCCCTCGCCGCGCTGGCGCTGATCAGCATCGCCGCGCCGCGCACCGCCCAGGCGCTGCCGGCCGACATTCCCTCCAAGGCCACCGTCCAGTCCGAGCTCAATGGACTGACCGTGGCCACGGAGGGCTCCATGACCGGCTACTCCCGCGACAAGTTTCCCACCTGGATAACGATCTCCGGTACCTGCAACACTCGCGAGTGGATTCTCAAGCGCGACGCCGACCAGGTCACCGAGGGCGCGGACTGCTACCCGACGTCCGGCACCTGGTACAGCTACTACGACGGCGTCATCAAGACCGACCCCTCGCAGGTGTCGATCGACCACGTGGTGGCCCTGGCCGAGGCGTGGCGCTCGGGCGCCAGCTCCTGGACCACCGCCAGGCGCCAGGACTTCGCCAACGACGTCAACGGCACCCAGCTGCTGGCCGTCGACACCTCGGTGAACAGCTCCAAGGGCGACCGCGACCCCGCCTCGTGGAAGCCGCCCCGCACCGGCGCGTACTGCCTGTACAGCAAGCTGTGGATTCACTCCAAGTCCAAGTGGGGACTGAAGCTGCAGTCGGCCGAGAAGACCGCCCTGCAGTCGATGTTGAACACCTGCTCCTACTGAGACACCGGGCGCCCGTTCAGCTCCTTGCCGAGGTGGCGGGCGCCCTCCTCGTTGGCGTAGACGCCGAAGGGTTCCACGGGGACGTAGCCCAGCGAGGCGTACAGCGCCAGCGCCTCGGGCTGCTCGGTGCCGGTCTCCAGGATCATGCGGGCGCGGCCGGCGGCCGCGGCGTCTTCCTCCAGTTTGGCCACCATCGCGCGGGCCAGGCCGCGGCCGCGCGCGGCGTCCACCACGTACAGCCGCTTCATCTCCGCGTCGGATTCGCCGTGGGAGCGCCAGCCGCCGCTGGCGACGGGGTTGTCGCCGTCGTAGGCGAGGAAGTAGGCGCCCGACGGGGGCACGAAGTCCTCGGCGGTCAGTACGGTGTCGTCGCCGCCGCCGTAGCGGCGGTGGTATTCGGCCTGCACCATGGCGTCCAGGCGGCGGGCGTCGGGGCTGTCGTAAGGCTGGAGGCGGAGATTCGCGGACACGAGATTCAGCATGACACCGCCGGGGCGCGTCGTCACGTCCGTTTGTGGTGGCGGTCGTTACGCCGCGGCGCGGGCGCCCACGCCTCCCACCTGTCCATTCGGTCAGAGAAATACCGCCGAATCGCCGGTGCCCAAACGTGTGCTTTAAGGGCGATGTCGGGGCATGCTGTGGACAGCAGGCGCTTTCCTTGAGACGTAACAGGCTTTGACACCGATGGCTAAAAACCGTGCCCCACGCAGGGTGCGCACCGACGCCCGGACCGGCATCGGTGCGGCCGTGGTGCTGCTGGTCCTCATCATCGTGGTCGAGGCGGCGGCCGGGCCCGGCCCGGAGGTGCTGTCCCTTCTGGTCCTACCGCCGTTCATCGCCGCGGCCTTCGCGCCGTGGCGGCCGGTGGCGGTGCTGGCCGGGCTGAGCGTCATCACCGCCGTGCTGCTGGTCTTCTCCGGTTTTCCCCAGCTGTCGACGGTGCCGATGGGCGTGCTGGTGGACTGGGGCACCGTCCTCGTCGGTGCCGGCAGCGCGGTCGCGGTGTCGGTGACCCGGCAGCGCCAGCAGGCGCGGTGGTCGGCGCTGTCGCGGCTGGCCTCGGTGGCGCAGCAGGCGGTGCTGCGTCCGATCGGGCCGGTGGTGGGCCAGCTGAAGCTGGCGGGGCGCTACGTGTCGGCCAGCGACCAGGCCGACATCGGCGGCGACCTGTACGAGGCGATCGACACTCCGTACGGCGCGCGGCTGATCATCGGGGACGTCCGGGGCAAGGGCCTGCCCGCGGTGCGGCTGGCATCGACGGTGCTGGGTTCCTTCCGGCACGTGGCCTACGAGCGCGCGGACCTGCGCACGGTGGTGTCCGATCTGGACCGCGCGGTGGCCCGGGGCGCCAGCTACGAGGACTTCGTGACCGCGGCGTTTCTGGAGATCCGCGGCGGCATCCTCACCATTCTCAACTGTGGACATCCCCCGCCACTGTTGCTGCGCAACGGAAAGCTGGAATTGTTGGAGCCGCTGGCGGCGGCGCCGCCGCTGGGCTTCATGCCGGTGGCCAAGCCGCTGACCGTCCGCCTGGAGCCGGGCGACCGCCTGCTGCTGTACACCGACGGGCTGGCCGAGGCCCGCCGGGACGGGGTGTTCTTCCCGGTGTCCGAGAGAGCCTGGGGCCTGCTGGGCCACGGGTCCATCGTGGATGGTTTGTCGTCCCTGGAGAGCGCCCTGCGCTCCTGGGTGGGCGGCCCGCTGGGCGACGACATCGCGCTGATGCTCGTGGAGTACATCGGGGCCGACGCCGACTCGGAGACCAGCTGGCGCGCGGACGGCGAGGCCACCACCAAGGCCGAACAGCATTGAGGCGGTGGCCGGAATCCCCGGCCACCGCCTCTCCCCAGCCCCACCGGGAGTTGGTTGTCGAATAAGGTCTCGGCACGTTCCTGGTCACCCAGCAACGTGTCCATATCGGTGTGTTGCACCGCCGCGTGTCGGGAGAAGCGATGCCGTCCGATGTAGCCGCGGCGGTTCAGTGTCCAGGCCAGTAAAATTCTCATCAACATCTGCCTTCGTCCTCCACTGTGTCCTCCAGTCGGTCCGGTTGGCGTCCGCCGCCGCCAACCCATCCCCCGCATCAAGCACAACGATCCGGACGGGCAAGCGGTGACGGTTGTCTATATGTCACCTATCCGACAGTTGCGCGGCGCCGCGCTCACTCACCGTGACATTCAACCCCCTCCGCTTGCCGAAGTTACCGGCGAGTAATACCCTTGGTTTACTGAGCAGTAGGAGGCTGGCAATGACGCACTACAAGAGCAACCTGCGGGACCTCGAATTCAATCTCTTCGAGGTCTTCGACACTGGCAAGGACATGGGCCAGGGGCTGTTCGCCGACATCGACCCCGACACGGCGCGCGACATCCTGCGCGAGGTGGCGCGCATCGCCGAAAACGATCTCGCCGCACCCTTCGCCGATGCCGACCGGACCCCGCCGGTCTTCGACGCGGCCACCAACACCGTGAAGCTGCCCGAGGGCTTCAAGAAGGCGTACCAGACGATGATGGAGGGCGAGTACTGGCGCCTGGACATCTCGCCGGAGCTGGGCGGCACCAACGCGCCGCGCACCCTGTGGTGGGCCTTCGCCGACCTGGTGCTGGGCGCCAACCCCGCGCTGTGGATGTACGCGGCGGGCCCGAGCTTCGCCAACACCCTCGGCAGGGAGGGAACCGACGAGCAGAAGAAGTGGGCCCGGCTGTTCGTCGAGAAGGAATGGGGCGCCACCATGGTGCTGACCGAGCCCGACGCGGGCTCCGACGTCGGCGCCGGACGCACCAAGGCATACCTTCAGCCCGACGGCTCCTGGCACCTGGAGGGCGTCAAGCGCTTCATCACCTCGGGCGAACACGACCTCACCGACAACATCATCCACTATGTACTGGCGCGCCCGGTCGGCGTGGACGGCGTCGGCGGGCCGGGCACCAAGGGCCTGAGCCTGTTCGTCGTCCCGAAGTACCACTTCGACGCCGAGACCGGCGAGCTCGGCGAGCGCAACGGCGTCTACGCCACCAACGTCGAGCACAAGATGGGCCTGAAGGTCTCCACCACGTGCGAGATGACCTTCGGCGAGAAGCAGCCCGCCAAGGGCTGGCTGATGGGCGAGAAGCACGAGGGCATCCGTCAGATGTTCCTCATCATCGAATACGCCCGCATGATGGTCGGCACCAAGGCGATCGCCACGCTGTCCACCGGCTACCTCAACGCGTTGGAGTACGCCAAGAACCGGGCGCAGGGCGCCGACATGCTGCAGTCCACCGACAAGGCGGCGCCGCGCGTGACCATCACGCACCACCCGGACGTGCGCCGTTCGCTGCTGCTGCAGAAGTCCTACGCCGAGGGCCTGCGCGCCCTGGTGTGCTACACCGCCGCCTGGCAGGACAGGATGCGGCTGGCCGCCGACTCCGGCGACGCCGAGACCCTCAAGCTGGCCTCGCGGGTCAACGACCTGCTGCTGCCGATCATCAAGGGCTGCGGCTCGGAGCGCGCGTACGAGCTGCTCAGCTCGGAGTCGCTGCAGACCTTCGGCGGCTCCGGCTTCCTCCAGGACTACCCGATCGAGCAGTACGTCCGCGACTCCAAGATCGACACGCTGTACGAGGGCACCACGGCGATCCAGAGCCTCGACCTGATCTTCCGCAAGGTCGTCAGGGACGGTGGGGTCGCGCTGGGCACCGTGGCCGGCGAGATCGGCCAGTGGCTGGGCGCCGACGGCCCCGAGGAACTCAAGGGCGTGCGCGCGTCGCTGGGCGAGGCCCTGGAGAACGCGCAGGCGATGCTGGGCACGCTGGGCACCGCCCTGGGCGCCTCGCAGCAGGGTCAGCCGCGCGAGCTGTACAAGGTCGGGCTGCACTCCCGTCGCCTGCTGCTGGCCATGGGCGACGTGGTGATCGGCTGGCTGCTGGGCCGCCAGGCCGAGGTCGCGCTGTCCAAGCTGGAGGCCGGTGCCGAGGGCGCCGACCGCGACTTCTACACCGGCAAGATCGCCGCCGCCCGGTTCTTCGCGTCCGAGGTGCTGCCGCGGCTGTACTCCGACCGCAAGATCGTCGAGGCCGCCGACCTGACCGCGATGGACATTCCCGAAGAGGCCTTCTAAACCGGCTCCGCTCAAAAAGCGGCCCCGCGAGCGATGTGCTCGCGGGGCCGCTTCGGGTTTTTGCGGGTGCTATTCGTTCAGCGCGAAGCCGGGCTTGGATCGCGTGGCGTACGGTGCGACGTCGCCGTAGCGGGCGTCGTTGTACGGGGTCTCGTTCTCGACGCCCTCGGAATCGCGGTGACCGCCGCCGCCGCCGTTACCACCGCAGCCGCCGATGATCGGGCAGCTGGTGGAGTCGCCGCCGCAGTTGGGGTCGGTGTTGGGATCGCACTGCGGACTGGAGGTGTCTCCGCCGCCGCAGTTGGGGTCGGTGGTGGGGTCGCAGCTGTTGGAGCTGTCACCGCCGCCGTTGTCGCCGCCACCATTGTCGCCGCCGTTGTCGCCGGTGTCTCCGGTGGAGCTGTCACAGGCCTGACCATCGAACTTGGGGTCGTTGTTGCAGATGTCGCCGTGGTAGACGGGCTTGTCGAACACCGACGGGTCGGCGTACTTGCCGAGCTTCGTGGCCTTCTCCATGAACCGCAGCCAGACGCTTCCCGACTGGCCGGCGCCGAAGGCGGGGGAACCGGCGGCGTCGGTCACGTTGGCGTTCTCGTTGCTCTTGTCGCCGACCCACACCGCCGCCGCGAGGTGCTTGGTGAAGCCGGTATAGACCGTCGAGGAGTTCTGGCCGCTCGTGCAGTCCTTCGCGTCACCGCCGCAATATCGTTCCCAGGTTCCGGTCTTGCCGGCGAACTGCTGATTGGAGTCTCCGTCGACGTAATCGCCCTGGCCGTTGTGAAGGGACTCGGCCGGGGTGATCTTCTCCAGGACGTAGGTCGCGTCCTTGGCCACCGCGGGCGAGAAGACCGACTTCGGCTGGATCTTGTCGCCCGCCTTGAACACGGTGGAGCCGTCGGGGTTGGAGATCTTCTTGATGAAGTGCGGCCGGTTGGCGGTGCCCCCGTTGGCCGTGGTGGCGTTGGCGGCCGCCATGCCGATCATGGTCACCGGGTACTGGCCGAAACCGACCTCGTTGTCGACCAGCTTTCGGGGATTCGCGTTGTCGTTGAGCAGCGCGTCCCACTTGTGGTCGTTGAGGTTGATGGTGTGGACCTTGTTGTCGTCGCTCTTCAGCGGGACCTGGATGTCGTAGAGGCCCATGTCGCGGGCCATCTTCAGCACCTTGTTGGCGCCGTACTTGTTGGTCATCGCGTACGTGGGGGTGTTGAGCGACTTGCGGATGAAGTCCGTCATCGAGATGTGCGGGAAGTTCTCGTCCTTGCCCTCGGCACAACAGTTGTGCACCGGCCCGGCGTCGCCACGTTCCTTGAAGTCGCGTGGCGTCTCACCGTCCCATATGGACTTGATGTTGGACGGACTCTTCTTGTCCGCCAGGGCGGTGATCATCGTGAACTGCTTGAACGACGAGCCCGGTGGGTGAAAACCCGCGGCCTTGTCGGCCAGGGTTCCGTCGTCCGAGCCGCCGTAGTACGCCACGATCTCGCCCGACCCCGGATCGACCGAGACCAACGCCGCCCGGTTGTTCTTGGGCGCGTTGTCCTTCATCCAGCCCTTCTTGCTGCTGGCGGCCTCGATGGCGGCCTTCTCCAGGTCCTTGTTGATGGTGGTCTGGATCGTGTAGCCCTTGGTCCGGATGTCCTGCTCGGAGATGCCGTAGATCGCCTCGGCCTCCTTGACGACCTCCTTGTGGGACACGAAACCGGTGGGTTCGGTGGCCCCGGCGTTGGCCGCGCCGCTGGTGCCCGTCACGGTCTTGGGCAGCGGGTCCTTCATGGCCTTGTCGTACTGGGCCTTGGTGATCCACTTCTCCTTGAGCATGCCGCCCAGGCAGTACTCGACGCGCTCGGTGGACCACTTCGTGGTCTTCTTCTTGCCCATGCCCAGCGGGTCGCGCGGGTCGTAGACGCCGTTGGGCGACTTCACCTGGGCGAAGATCAGCGCCGCCTCGTTGACGGTGAGGTCCTTCACGGGCTTCTTGAACCACGCCTCGGCGGCGGCCCCCAGGCCGTAAGCGCCGCGTCCCATGTAGACGAGGTTGAGGTAGTGCTCGATGATGGTGTCCTTGCTGTACTTGTCGTCCATCTTCATCGCCATCACCGCCTCCTTCGCCTTACGCAGGTAGGAGTGGTCCTCGCGGAGGTTCTCGACGGTGCCGACGTACTGCTGGGTCAGGGTGGACGCACCCTGCGTGCTGCCCCCGGTGACGTTGTTCCACAGGGCGCGCAGCACGCCGGTGAAGTCGACGCCCGCGTGCTCGTAGAACTTGCGGTCCTCCGTGGCCAGCAGCGCGTACTTGACCTCCTTCGGCACGTCCAGGTTCTTCGTCGCCTTGCCGTCGTGCTTCGGGACGTGCACGTCCTTGCGGTTGGAGATGCTGGAGCCGATCTTGGCCATCGGCGAGCCGTCGGAGTAGGTGATCGTGGTGTTCTGGTCCAGGGCCTTGAGGATGTCCTCGGGCAACGGGACGCTTTCGAAGTAGATCGAGCCGGCCACGGTTCCCAGGCCCAGCAGCATGACGATCACGCAGGCCGCGGCGATCAGCCGACGGCGGCGCTTCTTCTTTTTCTTGGCCTTCTTCTGTTCCGAGGCTTCCTCCTCGGACAGTTCGCGGGTCGGGCGTCGCTTGCCGCCCACCCGGGCGCTGCCGCGCGCGGGACCCGAGCCGGTCGGCTCCGAGCCGGGCACCCTGGCACGCCCCGACGTCAGCGGTTCGTCGTGCGGCGAGGAACTTCTCACCGAGGCCGAGCCGGACGCACCACCACCCCCGTAGCCGCCGGCGTAATCGTCGCCGCGCTGTCGCGGTGCGTAGTCGCCGTAGTCGTCGTATCTATTGCCGTCGTACCGATCCCGGCCGTAGTCATCGGAGCCGCTGCCATAGCCCCGGGGTCCGTAATCGCTCATCGTTGTGTGATACCCGTCCGTCGGGGTCGAGATATGTCACGTGCCAGGCCATGCGATGCGGTCAACGAGCGCCGCGCCGCCAATGGGGTGACGTTGGTTGTGATGGCCGCCTCGGCATCGGCTCGGCCCACGGCGAAATACTCCACCACGTGGTTCCAAGCGCAGCCGCGACATACCTCGACGACGTATACGTCAATGTGCCGGTACTCGCGCGCGAGCACCGCCAGTTCGGCTCGGTTGCGCGCCTGCCCCGCGGAGGCACGCAACTCTTCGCCGAAAATATAGTGCACCAGCCACAGATTTTCACGACGGCAGATGGGGCACCGTCGCGTGGACTCTTCGCCGTGGAACCGGCTCGCGCTGAGCAGGTACGGGGATGCGTCGCAGGCCTCCGCGACGTCGACCCTGCCCGAGCGGACATCGCGCAGCAGCGTACGCCGCCGCAGCGAGTAATCCACGTTCGCCGATGTCGATTGCACCTCGCCAGCGTACTTGGCTTGGGCGGCAACACCATCGGCCGTGTCCGCCTTGTCGGTTTTCGGGGCTTTTCCGTGTCGGCTTTTGGCCATCCGGCCCAGTGGCGATCCCGCGAAAACGGGCCGATCCGGCGCCGAGGAGTAACGTGTTGACATATCGGTCCGATACATCACTACGCGACGTCAAGGGAGCAACGGTGCTGGAACTGGCGGTGCTCGGCCTCCTGCACGAGTCCCCGATGCACGGCTACGAACTGCGCAAGCGCCTGACGACCCTACTCGGGGCGTTTCGCGCGGCGTTCAGTTACGGCTCCCTGTACCCGACCCTGCGCCGCCTGCGCGAGCGCGGCTGGATCACCGAGGACGCGGCGACCCCGCGCACCGAGGCCCCGCCCCTCACCGGACGGCGCGGCCGCATCTCCTACCGGCTGACACCCGAGGGAAAGGAGCGCTTCGCCGAACTCATCGCGTGCACCGGCCCGGAGGCCTTCGAGGACACCGGTTTCGGCGTGCACTTCGCGTTCTTCTCCCGCTGCGAGCCCGCGGTGCGGATGCGCGTCCTGGAGGGCCGCAGGCGCCGCGTCGAGGAGCGCCGAGAAACCTTGCGCGACACGGTGAATCGCGCCACCGAGCGGCTCGACGCGTACTCGCTCGAGCTGCAACGCCACGGGCTCGAGGCCTGCGAGCGCGAGGTGCGGTGGCTCAACGAGCTCATCGCGTCGGAACAGGCCGGTCGTCCGCCGTCGGTGTCGTTCGGCGACGGCGACGAGCCGGGCGACCGCGGCAAGTAACCAATTCACACACAAGAGAAGGAGGCATCCGAGATGGGCAGTGTCCGTGTCGCCGTGGTCGGCGCCGGCAACTGTGCTTCGTCGCTGGTGCAAGGCGTCCAGTACTACAAAGACGCCGATCCGTCCCAACGGGTACCCGGCCTGATGCACGTCCAGTTCGGCGACTACCACGTCGGCGACGTCACGTTCGTCGCCGCGTTCGACGTCGACGCCAAGAAGGTGGGCCGCGACCTCTCCGAGGCCCTGGTCGCCAGCGAGAACAACACGATCCAGTTCTGCGAGGTCCCGCCCACCGGCGTCATGGTCCAACGCGGACCGACCCTGGACGGCCTCGGCCAGTACTACACCGAGATGGTGGAGGAATCCGACGACGACCCGGTCGACGTCGCCGCCGCCCTGCGCGCCGCCCGCGCCGACGTGGTGGTCTGCTACCTGCCGGTCGGCTCCGAGGACGCGGCGCGCTTCTACGCCCAGGCGGCGATCGACGCCGGCTGCGCCTTCGTCAACGCCCTGCCGGTGTTCATCGCCTCCCGCCCCGAGTGGGCCGAGAAGTTCACCGCGGCGGGCCTGCCGATCGTCGGCGACGACATCAAGTCCCAGGTCGGGGCGACCATCGTCCACCGCGGCCTCGCCAAGCTGTTCGAGGACCGGGGAGTTGAGCTGCTACGCACCTACCAGCTCAACTTCGGCGGAAACATGGACTTCATGAACATGCTCGAGCGGTCCCGCCTGATGTCCAAGAAGATCTCCAAGACCCAATCGGTGACTTCCCAAGTCCCGCACGAGATGCGAGGAAGCGACGTCCACATCGGCCCGTCGGACCACGTCCCGTGGCTCACCGACCGCAAGTGGGCCTACATCCGCCTGGAGGGCCGCTCCTTCGGCGACACGCCGCTCAACGCCGAACTCAAGCTCGAGGTGTGGGACTCCCCCAACTCGGCCGGGGTCATCATCGACGCCCTGCGCGCCGCCAAGATCGCGCTCGACCGGCACATCGCCGGCCCGGTGCTGTCGGCCTCGAGCTACTTCATGAAGTCGCCGCCGACGCAATACAGCGACCACGACGCCCACCAAGCCGTCGAGGACTTCATCGCCGGCACGATAGACCGTTAAGCTCAAGGCAACCCCTCGATGGTCGCCCCGTCACCCGACGGGGCGACCATCGCTCCCTCCAACCACGTTGCGACCCGAAACGACCGCCCGGTATGCTCACCGGGTCGATGGGCCGCCACGCGCGCCCATCGCTGGAGGCTTCGCCTAGTCCGGTCTATGGCGCCCGCCTGCTAAGCGGGTTTCGGGTTCATCCCCGATCGAGGGTTCAAATCCCTCAGCCTCCGCCAGCTCAAGCCGGAATCCGGTGGAGCGAACGGCGTTTCGTTTCGACCCCGGGCTCCATCCCTGGCCCGCTTGGGTATGCTTGGGCCCGCTTCAACGGCTGTCTAAGTCTATTTAGGGGGACTGCGCCGATGTGGAAAAAGCTGATCATTCTGGCGGGCGTCATTGGCGTCGCCGCCATCGTCGCCAAGAAGGTCAAGGCGATGAACGAGGAACGCGCTCTCTGGCACGAGGCCACCACCTCCGCTGAGGACGTGAGCTGAACCACTCCGGTTCGGCTACACTTCACCACCCGTGCCGCCCAAGGCCCACCGGGCCGACGGCGGCATTATCGATGTCCGGACTCCTTCCGGACCCGGGGCCATAGCTCAATTGGCAGAGCACTGCCTTTGCAAGGCAGGGGTTAGGGGTTCGATTCCCCTTGGCTCCACCCAAACGGACCTTGGTGGCGTCGTGCACCACGTTGTTGTCTATGGAGTCAGAACCAGCTTGCCGCGAACGTGTCCCTTCTGGCTGTCACGATGCGCGATGGCCGCGTCCGTGAAGGGGTAGGTGCAGGCGATGGGCATCGTGATCGTGCCGTCCGCTGCCAGCCTTGCCGCTTCGGCCAGGATGCCGCGCATGTTCTCCGGCTCGCCGGATACGAACCGCGCGCCCAATGACGGCGCGGACGCGTCGGCGAGGCTGATCACGCGATCGGGGTCACCGGTCAATTCCACCAGGACGGGGAGGGATCCGTGGCCCGCCGCGTCGATGGCGGCGTCCACGCCTTGCGGGGCGACGGCCGCGATCCTGTCGGCGAGACCATCACCGTAGGTTACGGGGGTGGCGCCGAGACCGTCCAGGTAGTCGTGGTTGTGGGGGCCGGCGGTGCCGATCACCGTTAGCCCGCGGTGCCGGGCGAGCTGGACGGCGACGGTTCCCACGCCACCGGCGGCGCCGTCGATGAGGAGCGTTTCGCCAGGCGTCGCACCGAGTTGAGCCAGGACGTGATGTGCCGTGGTGACGGCCACGGGCAGGGCGGCGGCGATTTCCCACGGGATCGCGGCGGGCTTGGGGGCGATGGCGTCGAGGTTCGCCAGCGCGAGTTCGGCGTAGCCGCCAGACGCCGCCTTGCCGAACACTTCGTCCCCTGTGGAGAACTCGGTCACGTCCGGCCCGGTGCTCTCGACGACACCGGCGACGTCGACGCCCGGGATGGCGGGAAGTCGAACCGGCATGACCTCCGCCATGGAGCCGTTGCGGATCTTCCAGTCGATCGGGTTGACACCCGCGGCGCGGACCGCGATCCGGAGCTGGCCCGGACCGGGATCGGCGACCTCGCGTTCGGTCAACCGCAAGACCTCGGCGTCACCGAACTCGTCGAACACGACAGCCCGACAGCGCTGCTTCATAAGTCCTTCTTTCCATAGGGAGTCCGGCCGATGGGAAACGAATGACCGGTCCGTCGGTCCGCCATGATACGGTCCGGTGGTCCACTTATGCAAGGCGAGGTCATGAGCGAACGCGTCGATGCCGCCCGAAACCGTGCCGCCGTGCTGGCCGCGGCGGAGGCGCTGTTCCAGCGTGAGGATCTTGACCATGTGAGTCTCGCGAGCATCGCCGAG
Organism: Stackebrandtia sp.; assembly: GCF_035643755.1. Classification (NCBI taxonomy): domain Bacteria; kingdom Bacillati; phylum Actinomycetota; class Actinomycetes; order Glycomycetales; family Glycomycetaceae; genus Stackebrandtia; species Stackebrandtia sp. Next base: position 58,601 of record NZ_DASQPW010000111.1, read on the forward strand.
GCCGCGGGGGTCGGCAAGGCCACGGTCTTGCGCCGCTTCGGCGATCTGCTGGGGCTGGTCGACGCACTCATCGCGCCACGGGTCGTCGTCCTCCGCGACCGGGTGCGCTCCGGGGAGCCTCCCTTGGGGCCCGGAGGCGGTGCCACCGAACGGCTCCACGCCTACCTGGACGCGTTGTTCGATTTCGTCCTGGACAACCGAACGCTCATCCGCGCGCTGGAGCAGTACGGGCCGTACGCCTACTACGACAACCCGGCCAGCCGGTTCTGGATCGAGGAACTCGCCGACCGGCTCCGCGCGGCACGCCCCACAGTGGATGCCGAGTATCTCGCGCACGCCGTGTTCACCGCGCTGCGCGCCGACGTCATCGACTACCTCCGCCAATTCCCGCACATGGACACCCCCCGCATCCGCGCGGGAATCCACGCCCTCGCCGACCCCGCGAGAGAAAGCGACACGACATGACACGGCCACGCTTCGCCCTCGGGACGATGCACTTCGGCACCCGGGTAGACCGGCCAACCGCATTCGGGCTGCTGGACCGATTCGTCGACGCGGGTGGTTCGCTGATCGACACGGCGAACTGCTACGCGTTCTGGACCGATCCGGAAAGCGCCGGCGGGCACAGTGAACGGGTGATCGGGGCGTGGCTGGCCAGCCGTCCCGGCGTCCGAGATCGGGTGCGGCTCAGCACCAAGGTGGGCGCCCAGCCGATCGGCGACGGTGACTGGCCCGCCAACCGGGAGGGACTGTCGGCCACGGCGATCAAGTCGGCGATCGAGGGCAGCCTCGACCGCCTGCACACCGATCACATTGATCTGCTGTGGACCCATATGGAGGATCGGTCAGTGTCGTTGGAGGAAACGGGAAGCGCGCTGGCGCTGCTCATCGGGTCGGGAGCCGTGGGCCGTCTCGGCGCGTCCAACCATCCCCTGTGGCGGGTGGAGCGTGCCCGCGGCGTCGCCCGGGCCAACGGGTGGCCGGGCTATTCGGCGTTGCAGCTGCGGCACTCGTACATCGCACCGCGCCCCGGCGCCACGGTCCCCGACCAGGGTCACCGCTTCGGCTGGGTGACAGACGAGATTCTCGATTACGTCGGTTCGGACCGGGAACTCGCGCTGTGGGTCTACACCCCGCTGATCAACGGCTCCTACACCCGCGACGACCGCCCGCTCCCCGAGGCGTACGACCATCCGGGGACGACCCGGCGGCTGGCCGTGCTGAACGAAGTGGCCAGCGAGGTTGGCGCCACCCGCAACCAGGTCGTCCTCGCCTGGCTGACCGGAGGCGAGCCAGCCGTGACGCCCATCGTCGGTGTCAGCACCGTCGCCCAACTGGAGGAGACCCTGAACGGCGCCGCCCTCGTGCTCCCCACAAAACTGCGGGCGCGGCTGGACGCGACCACCTGACTCGTCACGGCAGGGAATGTTCGCGATCTGGGCGGCGTGAGGGTGTTGTTCAGGAGGATCATGACCGGTTCGGTATCGCCGTCGATGTGCTCGACGGCGCCAACGCTCACCGCCATGGTCTCGGTTTCATTCGGGCTGGGGAAGTCTCGGTGAGCCGCGTGCGAGGCCAATCCCTAAAGTGGATAGTCTCTTGTGGTATGTCGTCCAGCCCTCGTCGAGGAGTCGGAATCCCGCGTCGATGGCCGATTCCGGATCCGCCTCGTGGGTGGCGCCGAGCTGGATGTGCAGGGCGAACCGGACGTAGAAGCGGATTTCGTCGTTCGGCTCCGGGAGCTCAAGGTCCTTGGTGATCGCGACAACCAGGGCGTCCTCGTGGCGGAACCACATCTTCTCCGCGTAGTCGACGAGGGAGGGGGTGGCTTCCATGAGGGTGAGGATCTGGCGCTGGGGCCCGGATCTCATCGCGGCGATCTCGGCGAGGTAGTGCGCCTTCAACGCGGCGGAGATCGTCGTCCCCGACGCCCGGTCGCTCACCGCGGCCGCGAGGCGCTCGTGCCGTTCGTCCTCGTCGCTGAAGACGAGGGCCTCTTTCTGCGGGAAATGGGTGAAGACCGTCTTGGGTGACACGTCCGCCTCGTCCGCGATCTCGCGCACGGTGACTTCGTCGAAGCCGCGCTCGAGGAAGAGCGGCATTGCCGCGTCCAGGATCGCCGCCCGCGTTGCCGCCTTCTTGCGTTCGCGCCGTCCCACGACCGTTCCATCACCCATGGGTCGATCCTACTAGTGCGGGGCTCTAATCACCTTGACTATAAAAGTAGTCTCGATATACTAAGTGTGTGAGTGAAGCTAAATTGCTAACCGAGACCCCCGATACCGCGCCGACTCGGCGCCGAACCGCGGCGGCCCTGCTCATCGCCGGGCCCGCGATCTTCCTGCTCGCCGAGTTCATCGCCGCCATGGCCTGGACCAATCCGCCCTACAGCTACACGTATCACTTCATCAGCGACCTCGGAGTCCACGGACCCTCGACGCTGTTCGGGCAGTACATGTATTCACCGTTGGCATGGGTGATGAACACCGGCTTCATCGGGTTCGGGATCACCATCCTGGCCGGCATCGCCGCGCTGGGCGGTCTGTCGGGTTGGCGCCGCTGGGCGGCCCTGGTGCCCGCGGCGCTGCTGGCCGTCGGCGGTGTCCTGCTGGGGCTGTTTCCCGGATCCGGCGAGGCGATGAAGGACGGCACCGGTGGCTTCCATGCCTTGGGCGCCATGGCGGGCTTCATCGGCGGTAACGTGCTGGCCATCGTCGTGGGGAGCATGCGCCGACGCGTCGGGCTCTCGCCGGGATCCGGGCGAGGGTTGGTCGCGGTTGGCGTCATCGGTCTGGTTTCGATGGTGGCCTACTTCGCCGACGTCATGTCCGGGGCCAACATCGTCGTCGGCCTCATCGAACGCGGCGCCGTCCATCCATTCCTGATCGGCCTCATCTACGCCGGAGTTTCGATCTGGCGTTGCGGCGTGACCAGCGGAAACGAGTCGGAGTAAGCGACCATCAGGTCCGCTACGGGGTTGCCGTGGCCATCCCAGTACGACGCCGACGGGCGCCGCCACTTCCTCGACCCGCTCAGCCCCGAACAGGCGGTGGTCCTGCGGGCATGGAGCCAGCAGGTCGTCGACAGGTGGCTCAGGGGTAGAGGCCCGCCCGGAAGGTGAACGACACGAGTTGCGCCCGGTCGCGCGCGCCGACCTTTGTCATGGCCCGCACCACATGCGTCTTCACGGTGAGCGGCGACAGGAAGATCTGGGCCGCGATCTCGTCGTTGCCGAGGCCGCTGGCGACGAGAATGATCACCTCCCGTTCCCTGGGGGTCAGGGCGTCGAAGCGCCGCAGCAGTCGCTTGTCGACGGCCGGGGGCGGGCTGGTGGTCATGTGACCGATGAGCGCGGACGTCGCGGCGGCCGACAGCGCGCCACCGCCGCCGACGACCTCGTTGATTCCGGCGACGAGTTCGGCGGGGCTCATCGTCTTGCTGAGGAAGCCGTTGGCGCCCGCGCGCAGGGCGGCGAGAACGATGTCGTCCTGGTCGAAGGTGGTCAGCACGATCACGCGCATCCTTTCGGGCGGGTGCTGCTCGCGGATGCGGCGGGTGGCCTCGACGCCGTCGATGCCGGGCATCCGGATGTCCATCAGGACCAGGTCGACCGGGTGGTCCCGGAGGAAGGGGATGACCTGGAGGCCGTCGGAGAGATCACCCGCGACCACGAGGCTCGGGTCGAGCAGCAGGATCGCTCGGATACCGGCCCTGACGTCGTCCTGGTCGTCGACGATCAGAATTCGCGTCATCGGACGACGCCTCCCGAGGGGCTGAACTCCGCGCGGACCCGGAATCGGCCGCCGTCGCCGTCGATCGTCAGCCGTCCGCCGGAGGACTCGACGCGTTCCCGCATCCCCACGAGTCCGAGCCCGCCGCCCGAGCCGGGGCCTCGCGGTGCATGGCCGACGCGGTTGTCCACCGTGACGCGGATCGTGCCGTCGCGCTCGCGCACATCCACCGTCGCCGTTCCCTCTCCGTGCCGGAACGCGTTCGTGAGCGCTTCCTGGACGACCCGGTAGACCGTCACGCCGATGCTGGGTTCCACGAAACCGGCGGGGATGTCGATGGACGGTTGGATGTCGAGGCCGATGCTCTCGAAGGAGGCGATGAGTCCGTCCAGGCCGCTGAGCGCCGGGGTGGGCCGGAGCGCCTCGTCGTCGGAGATGTCGTCTCCGCGGCGCAGGAGCTCGAGGATCCGTTGGGTCTCGACGACGACGGTGCGGGTGCTGGACCTGGCCGAGACGAGGGCCTGCCGGGAGGATTCGGCGTCGGCGGGCAGCCCGATTTCCGCGACGCCGAGATGCAGGCTCAGCATCGCGACCTGGTGGCCGATGATGTCGTGGAGGTCCCGGGCGATGCGCAGCCGCTCCTCGGTCACCCGCCGGGTGGCCTCGATCTCGCGGGTGGCCAGGGCGGTCTCGGCCCGTTCCTCCAGTATGGACCAGTGGACTCGATGGAGGTGGAGCGCGCCCCCCGTCGCGCCTCCCGATATGGCCGAGAAGAGGGCGGCGGCTCCCACGAACGCGCCGCCACGGAATCCCCCCAACGTCATGAACGCTCCCTGGAAGCACCCCGCCACGATGACGATGCCGATCAGCGGCTGCTTTCCCCTGAGGGTGACGGAGAACAGCACGAGCACCGCCATCATCCACACCGACAGGGGGTCCTGGCCGACCGCGGTGACGGCGAAGGACGCCGCGCTCGCCACGACCAGGCCCGTCCACGGCATCCGCCAGGAGACGGCGACCCCGGCGCCGGCGAGCAGTACGGAAAGGACGGTCGGCCACTCCGACCCCCTCAGCGCCACCGCCACGATCTGGCCGATGAACACCAGCGCCGCCACCGCGTAGGCGACGACGTGCAGCACCTCGGGGCGGCGGATCCACAGGGGCGCCGCGGGCACGTCGGGGGTGTCCTGCGCTTTGGCCATGATCCGATTCTCGTCCACGCGCGCCGCGTCCGTGTACTTCGAACGACGTAGACGGCACAACTACTTCGTTCGAAGTACGCGACCCCGCTCGATCGAACTTAGTGTCCACAGCGAGGCGACCGCCTCACACCATCACGATCACGCAGGGACACCTCATGGCCCAGACCGCCGCACCTTCGACCACGCCCGCGATGAAGCCCTCCGGGCTGCGATCGCTCTATCTGATCCGAACCGTCGTCTCCCTGATCTGGGTGGCGCTCGTCTTCACGACCTCGGCCGGGCTCACGTCGGCGGACAAGCCCACCGTGATCGCGGCCGTGCTGCTCGCCGTCTATCCCTTGTGGGACGTCGCCGCCACGCTTCTCGAGCGCCGCATGGCGGGCGCCGGGCCAGCGAACCGGGTCGGCGTCGTCAACGTGGCCCTCGGACTCGCCGCCACCGCCGGGATGATCGCCGCCGTCTTGTCCACCATTGGCAGGGCCCTTCTCGTGTTCGGGGTCTGGGCGGTGTTGTCCGGGGCGATCCAACTGTTCGTGGCGATCCGGCGCCGTCACGCCGTGGGCATCCAGTGGCCCATGATCATCAGCGGCGGGCTGTCCGTCGTCGCGGGTGCCGGATTCGCCGCCATGTCCGCCTCGCCGACGAGCGGACTGTCCAGCCTCGCCGGATACTCGGCCTTCGGCGCGTTCTGGTTCCTCGTCTCCGCCATCACCCTGAGCATCCGCGGCCGACGCGCGAAGGGTCTCTAGGGTCTCGTCTTCCGAGTTGTGCCGGAGTGCTTCTCCAGGAAGCGGTACACCTCGGTCTCGTCGACGCCGGGGAAGGAGCCGCGGGGCATGGCCGCCAGCTGGGAGGACGTGGCGCGGCCCGCGGGCCACACGTGGCCCGCCCAGGTCTCGGTGAGGTCGGCGGGCGGGCGGCGGCAGCAGTCGGGGGCGGGGCAGCGGGACACGGACCGGGCGGTGGTCTCCTTGCCGCGGAACCACTTGGACGACTCGAAGGGGACGCCGATGCTGAGCGAGAACTCGCCGTCGGGGCCGCGTTCGGTGCGGGCGGTGCACCAGAAGGTTCCCGTGGAGGTGTCGGTGTACTGGTGGAAGGCGCTGAACTTGTCGGGGATGTCGAAGACCTGGCGGCTGGTCCAATAGCGACAGACCTGCTGGCCCTCGATGGCCCCGGTGGGGTCCTTGGGGAAGGCGACGCCGTCGTTTTCGTACGCCTTGAAGATGGTGCCGGACTTGTGGACCTTCTGGAAGTGCGTGTGGATTCCGAAGTGGTGGGTGGCCAGGTTGGTGAAGCGGTGGGCGGCGGCCTCGTAGGAGACGGCGAAGTTGTCGCGGAGGTCCTCGACCGCGATTTCCTTGTCGGCCATGGCCTGCCGGAGGAACTTGACGGCGCTGACCTCGGGGATCAGCAGCGCCGCGGCCAGGTAGTTGGTCGCCACGCGCTGGGTGAGGAAGTCGAGGTAACTGGTGGGCACCTTGTGTTCCAGGACGTGGCTGGCCAGCGCCTGCAGCAACACCGTGCGGGGGTCGTGGGAGCTGGACTTGTTCTGGGTCAGGTAGATGCGGCGGTTGCGCAGGTCGGTGACCGAGCGGGTGGAATGGGGCAGGTCGTCGACGTGGTGGAGGGTGAAGCCGAGGTAGGACGCCAGGTCGGAGATGGCGTGCTGTGACAGGGGGCCGCTGGAGTAGTCGACGTGCTTGAGCAGCTCGCGGGCGCGCTGCTCGACGTCGCCGAAGTAGTTGTTGCGGTCGCGCATCGTGCGGCGCAGCTCGGTGTTGGCGCGGCGGGCCTCCTCGGGGGAGGCGGCGTGGAGGTTCTGCTGGCGCTCCACCTCGCGGTGCAGGCCGACCAGGGTCTCGAGGATCTCGGTGGGTACGCGGGCCGACGGCCGGACGCGGGGCAGGCCGAGGGACTGGTAGCCCGCGGTCTGTTGGGCGCGTTCGAGTTCGATCTCCAGGGCGACGCGCCGGTTGGGGGGTTCGATGCGCAGCAGCTCGTCGGAGGTGACGCCGAGCTCGCGGGCCAGGGTGCGGATCATGGACAGCTTGGGTTCGCGCTTGCCGTTTTCGATCAGGGACAGCTGCGACGGCGCCGTTCCGACGGCCTCGCCGAGGTCGTCCAGGGTGAGGCCGCGCTGCTTGCGGAGGTGGCGGACCCGCTTGCCGAGGCTGATCAGGTCGACCGACCGCTCGGGCGCGTCGACCTCGGTCGGTGCCTCGGCGCCCCACGGCAGGTGCGGGGGCTCGTCGGTGGCCTGCGGCTTTCTCATTCCTTCAGTATGCGCGAAGAAATGCAAATCTTTCCATCACAAATCCCTGTCATCTGTGTCTCGGATGGAAAATTCTTGTTACCCATAAGTAGCGACCGCCGACGGCGCCGGTCCACGCGGATACCGATTCAGGAGACGACGATGGGCAAGCTGACAGACACCGCGAAGCAGGACATCCAACGACTCGAGCTCGACTGGAGCACCGACCCGCGCTGGGAGAACATCACCCGCGACTACACCGCCGAGCAGGTCGTGAAGCTGCGCGGCCGGGTCCGGGAGGAGCACAGCCTGGCGCGGCGCGGGGCCGAGCGGCTGTGGGAGCAGCTCACCGGCGAGGCCCGCTCCGGCGGATACACCAACGCGCTGGGCGCCCTGACCGGAAACCAGGCCGTGGAGCAGGTGCGGGCCGGGCTGCGCGCCATCTACCTGTCCGGCTGGCAGGTGGCCGCCGACGCCAACCTGGCGGGCCAGACCTACCCCGACCAGTCGCTGTACCCGGCCAACTCGGTGCCGTCGGTGGTGCGGCGGATCAACAACGCGCTGCTGCGCAGCGACCAGATCGAGTTCGCCGAGGGCATCCAGAGCGTGGACGACTGGCTGGTGCCGATCGTGGCCGACGCCGAGGCCGGCTTCGGCGGACCGCTCAACGCCTACGAGCTGATGCGGGCGATGATCGGCGCGGGCGCCGCAGGCGTGCACTGGGAGGACCAGCTCGCCTCGGAGAAGAAGTGCGGTCACCTGGGCGGCAAGGTGCTGATCCCGACCTCGCAGCACATCCGCACCCTCAACGCCGCCCGACTGGCGGCGGACGTGGCGGGCACCCCGACCCTGATCGTGGCCCGCACTGACGCCGAGGCCGCCTCGCTGATCACCTCGGACATCGACGAGCGCGACGCCGCCTTCCTCACCGGGGAGCGCACCGCCGAGGGCTACCACCGGGTCCGCAATGGACTGCCGTCCTGCGTCGCCCGCGCCAAGGCGTACGCGCCGTACGCCGACCTGCTGTGGATGGAGACCGGAACGCCGGACCTGGACGTGGCCCGCGAGTTCGCCGAGGCGGTGAAGGCGGAGTTCCCCGACCAGATGTTGGCCTACAACTGCTCGCCGTCCTTCAACTGGAGGCGCCACCTGGACGACGACACCATCGCCAAGTTCCAGAACGAGTTGGGCGCCATGGGTTACACGTTCCAGTTCATCACGCTGGCGGGGTTCCACTCGCTGAACTACTCGATGTTCGACCTGGCGCACGGCTACGCGCGCGACGGCATGAGCGCCTATGTGGACCTTCAGGAGCGCGAGTTCGCCGCCGAGGCCCACGGCTACACCGCGACCCGGCACCAGCGCGAGGTCGGCACCGGCTACTTCGACGAGATCTCCACCGTCCTCAACCCGAGCGGCTCGACGCTGGCGCTGGCCGGGTCGACCGAGGCCGGGCAATTCCACTGACAACCCGGGTGCCCAAAGGAGTAGGACATGACAATGCTCACCGACCACCGGCTCACCCGCGAGGTGATCGTCGCCGGTTCCCCGATTCCCCGCCAGGACGAGGTGCTGACGCCCGAGGCGCTGGAGTTCGTGGCGACCCTGCATCACGCGTTCGTGGGGCGCCGCCAGGAACTGTTGCAGGACAGGCAGGAGCGCCGCGGCCGGATCGCCAACGGCGCCGACCCGGGCTTCCTGCCCGAGACCGCCGCGATCCGCGACGACATCTCCTGGACGGTGGCGCCGTTCGCCCCCGGGCTGGAGGATCGCCGGGTCGAGATCACCGGCCCCTGCGATCGCAAGATGGCGATCAACGCGCTCAACTCGGGCGCCAAGTGCTGGATGGCCGACCTGGAGGACTCCTCGACCCCGAGCTGGCCCAATGTGATCAACGGCCAGCTGACCCTGATGGACGTGCTGCGCCGCCGCGTCGACTTCACCAGCGAGCAGGGCAAGTCCTACCGGCTGATCGGAGAGACCCTCACCGACCTGCCGACGATCATCGTGCGGCCCCGGGGCTGGCACCTGACCGAGCGCCACCTCCAGATCGACGGGGTGCCGATCAGCGGCTCGCTGGTCGACTTCGGGCTGTACCTCTTCCACAACGCCAAGACACTGATCGAGCAGGGACGCGGCCCCTACTTCTACCTCCCCAAGCTGGAAAGCCACGCCGAGGCTCGACTGTGGAACGACGTTTTCGTTCTGTCCCAACAGCTGCTCGGCATTCCACACGGGACGATCCGCGCCACCGTGTTGATCGAGACGATCACCGCGGCGTTCGAGATGGAGGAGATCCTCTACGAGCTGCGGCATCACAGCTCCGGCCTGAACGCGGGCCGCTGGGACTACATCTTCTCGGTCATCAAGAACTTCCGCGACCGGGGAGCGGGTTTCGTGCTGCCCGACCGGGACCAGGTCACCATGACCACGCCCTTCATGCACGCCTACACCGAGCAGCTGGTGCGCGCCTGCCATCGGCGCTGCGCCTCGGCGATCGGCGGTATGGCGGCGTTCATCCCCAACCGCCGCGACCCGGAGATCAACGCCGCGGCCCTGGAGAAGGTGCGCGCCGACAAGTCCCGCGAGGCCGACGACGGCTTCGACGGTTCCTGGGTGGCGCATCCGGACCTGGTGCCGGTGGCCATGGAGGTCTTCGACGAGACGCTGGGCGGCATCCCCAACCAGATCGAATGCCTGCGCGAGGACGTGGTCCCCGACGCGAGGTCGCTTCTGGACGTCGCCTCCACACCGGGGACGATCTCGGAGGCCGGCATCCGCGCCAACCTCGAGGTGGGCGTGCGGTACATCGAGTCCTGGCTGCGGGGCAACGGCGCCGCGGCGATCAACAACCTGATGGAGGACGCCGCCACCGCCGAGATCTCGCGATCCCAGATCTGGCAATGGATCCGCGCGGGCGCCCGCACCGACGCCGGTCGGGTCGTGACGCGGCGGTGGATCACCGAGCTGTTGGACGACGAGTTCGCGCGGCTGCGGCGCTTCGACGGCGACCGCTTCGACGAGGCCCGCCGGATCTTCGCGGAATGCGCTGTCGGAGAAGAATATCCGACGTTTCTGACCGTGGCGGCGTACAGCGGATACCTCGCCGAGGCGTAACATCAAGGGACTGCGCGGGCTAATGCTGTGACCCCGCGAGGTGTTCGGGGAGGCCCCCACCGGCCTCCCCGAATCTTTGACCCCACCTCGAGTTAATACTCGTAAGCCGCGCGGCAATGGTCAGTTGAACCGCGCGGTGTAGATGCTCCCATCGCGTATCCATGCGGTGTTGAGCGCGGAGAACATCTCTCCCTCGATCTCCTCATCGGTCAGACCGAAGGTTTTCGCGACGCTACGACCCCGGTAGTGCCACAGAAGGCCCGCTCTCACCTTTTGGGCTTCGGCGACATGCCGCCCGCAAGGTTCGGCGCACCGGTAGATCACGGGATCGGTGCTATTGGGATCAATGGACATCACGTACTGACACAGGGAACTCCGCAGCTTGCCCACGGTTTCAACACCGTTGAGGACCTGCGAAAGACGCTCCACCATGAGTCCCAATTCCTTCCTGGGTGTCTCATTCAGGCTTATGTGCACCGTCACAGTCATCCTAGCATGCATCGGTCGAATGCATCAGCAATCCCCATCTGCACGTGCATCTGAACGAGCAGAATCGCGTGCAGTCCCGTATGGTAGTCCCGAGGGCGCTGCCGAACAGCGGTATCGCCCCACCGAGAAGGTGGATGTCCCCCCCAGGACAGTCGGAAGGATTGATCGAAATGACGAGCAACACAACGCCGACCACGAAGCTCTCCCGTTCCGCGACATGGCGCAAGAGCCGCCGCAGCAATCCCAGCGGGAACTGCGTCGAAGTCGCGCTGCTGGCCGGCAAGACCGTCCGTTAAGGACCTACGTGTAGGCCGTCCGGACGCCGGCTCTTACCGGTACATCCGGCCGTTTCCATTAACCTGTGAGGGTGACATGCTTGGATGTGACGGCACATCCACGATGCGATGAGTAACGGTGCGGAGGTTCACGGCGTGACGATGCCGGCGTCTGGAATCGGGTCCGCAGGTGGGCCCACGGCGCTGAGAATGCTGCTCGGTGCCCACCTGCGCCGACTCCGCGAGGCCGAGGGAATCACCCGCGCCGACGCGGGTTGGGAGATCCGGGCCTCGGAATCCAAGATCAGCCGCCTCGAGCTGGGGCGGGTGGGATTCAAGGTCCGCGACGTGGAGGACCTGCTGACCCTCTACGGCGTCGACGACGTCGAGGAGCGCGACAAGCTGATCGCGCTTGCCAAGGAGGCCAACACTCCCGGCTGGTGGCACCGTTTCGGGGACGTGCTGCCGGGCTGGTTCCAGTCCTATCTGGGCCTGGAGGCCACCGCTTCGCTGATTCGTACTTATGAAGTGCAGTTCGTCCCCGGTCTGTTGCAGACCCGGGACTACGCGCGCGGCGTGGTGATGTTGGGGCACGGGCACACCGGCCCCAAGGAGGTCGAGCACCGGGTGAATCTGCGGGTGTCGCGGCAGAAGAACTTCCAGAAGGGCACCGCCCCTCGGCTGTGGACGGTCGTGGACGAGGCGGCGCTGCGCCGCCCGATCGGGGGCACCAAGGTCATGCGCGCCCAACTGGAGCAGCTCATCGAGTTCAGCGAGCTGCCCAACATTCAGATCCAGATCATCCCGTTCGCGGCCGGAGGCCACCCGGCGGCCGGTGGCGCGTTCACGATCCTGCGGTTCCCCGACCAAGAGCTGCCCGACATCGTCTACATCGAACAGCTCACCAGCGCGCTGTACCTCGACAAGCGCGAGGACGTCGACCTGTACACCGCGACGATGGAACGCCTGGTGGTACAGGCCAACCAGCCCAATAAGACCAAGGACTTCCTCAACAACATCCTCAAAGAGGACTTTTAGGACTACTTGACGGCGATTCCCGCCATCAGGATGCGCTGGTACGGCTCGAGGGCCTCGGCGGCGGGCACCTCGCGGTCCGGCTCCTCGGGGAACCAGCGCGAGATGAAGTCCAGGCCCGGCGGCAGCAGCGGCAGACCGAGGAAGTGCTCGGTGATGCGCTCGGGGGTACGGATCCAGCCGTTGCCGAGGCTCTGCAGGCCCGCCTGTTCCATCGCCTTTTGCAGCGGTTCCCCGGTGTCGACGAAGTCGGTGATGAGCAGGTGGCTCCCCGCGGGCATCGCGTCCATCAGGGTCCGCACCCACTCGTCGGGGTTCTCGTCGTCGTGGAAGTGCATGTGGAGACCGACCACCATCAGACCGATGGGGCGGTTGAAGTCCAGCATCGACCGGACGTCCTCGTTGGCGAGGATCGTCTCGGGTTCCCGCAGATCCGCCTGGACGACGGTGGTGGAGTTGTTGGTGGCCAACAGGGCCCGGCCGTGCGCCAGCACGATCGGGTCGACGTCCACATAGACCACCTTTGCCTCGGGATTGATCTCCTGGGCCGCCTCGTGGGTGTTCTTCACCGTCGGCAGGCCACTGCCGATGTCGAGGAACTGGTCGATGCCGTTGCGCGCCATGTACTGCACGCCCTTGACCAGCCCGGCGCGGTTGTCGATCGCGCACCGCCCGGCGTCGGGGACGTACTTCATGTAGGTGGCCGCTCCCTCGCGGTCGGCGGCGAAGTTGTCCTTGCCCCCCAGCAACGCGTCGTAGACCCGCGCGATGGTCGGCTTGGTGATGTCAAAGTCCGGGGTGTTGGTTTCAGTCTCTTCGGGCTTGGCGCCATCGGTTGCGGTCATCGCGTGGCCTTTGACTCGTAGGGAAGCTTGTTAGCTCATCGTACGACGCCCGCATCGTCCGAACGGTTTGGGACCTGGGTCACAACCCGTCGGCGGGGGTTCGCATTCCCTACGGCGGCCATGGGAGTTGTCTACCTACTGTGGACCAATCAGCGCTGGTAGTCGCTGTTGACGGCCGACGCGCCGATCGAGCCGAGCACCGTCATCAGGCAGATCCCCGCGACCAGGTTGATCCCGGCGGTGGCCACCTGGGCGTCGAGATTGGCCATCAGGGTGAACGGCAGCAGCACCGCCACCGCGGTCACCAGGGCGCAGATCCAGTAGAAGAACTGCATGGGGCGGGGCATCGCCAACAGGAGAATGTGGAGCAGGGCCGTGGCCAACAGGGCCAGCACGCCCGCCGAGATCGCGTACGTCGTGGTGTTCGCCGTGCCGTAGGCACCCTCGCCCTGAGGGGCGAGCACCGCGATGTGCAGCACGCCGCGCACCAGCAGGACGCCGACGACCACCACCAGGGCCACCACCACGGCGGTGCCGAGACCGCCCGCCCACAGCCGCCCGGCGTTGATCCGGGACGGCGGCTTGTCGCTGGGGATCGGGTTCATGCGCTGGGTGGGATCGTCCGGGCGTCGCGGAGTGGCGCGGCCGTATCGATACGTGGGCTCGCTCATGGGGCCGAAATTACCGGCAAAGCCCACCAAGCGCGACAAAACGGGTAAATCCCGTCGGCGTTATTCCCAGTGCGGAGGACGCTCGTCCAGCAGCTGTTGATCGCGCGCCCGGCGGCGCGCCGCGGGGCGCGGCTCGCCCCAACCGGAGTCGGAGTCGTCGGCCGAGCGGTCGGGAAGTATGTCCAGCTCCTCGGACCATTCGACCTCGCGGTCGTCTTCGCGCAACGGCACTGCGGCCACCTTCAGGCGTAGCGGCTGATAGGACCGGCCCAGCCTATTGCGCGAGATTGGAAATGGAAAGCTATCCGACATGAATTCTGGCGTCGATGTCATCGAGACGTTGTGTCACCGTTACGCGTTCGGGGATGTCCGAGCCCTGCTGCCCATGCTGGACCTGCCCGAGCCGGAGGAGCGGCGACTGCGGCGATTGTGCCTGTTCGGGCAGCGATTGCTGGACCTGGACGCCGAGGACTTCGACATGGCCGACGCCGAGACCGGGGGCCGGGCGTACTCGGCGCTGGTGGACCGGGCGCGGGCGTGTCGGATGCCCCAGGAGCCCAAGGAGGAGCAGCGCGGCGCGCTGTCGAGCCTGCGTCCGGCGTACCGGCTGCTGCTGGAGGTGGTGCACGCCCGGTTCTCGCGCAACGAGATGGCGGGGCTGGTGGCCACCGTCCACATCGTGTCGGAGTACCTGCCGCTGTTGGTGTGGGAGGTGGTGTGGGGGCACGCGGCCGACCCGGCGCGGATCACCGCCGACGCGGAGGTGGACGGCAGCGTCTTCGGGCTGGACGACTCCACCTGCGCGCACAACCGCGTGGACCGCTCGGCGGCGGCCAAGTCGCTGCGGGTGGCCCAGGCGCCGGGGCCGGGCTGGCGGGCCTACCTGGACCGGCAGCACAGCAACGTGGCGCACGCGCTCGGGGTGTGCGCCGCGGAGTGCCGCGACAGCTGCGCGGTGATGGGGCGGCTGTCGGCCGGCGACCAGGAGCTGCTGGGCGAGCGCTGCGAGGTCGCCCTGTCCTTTGGGGATAGTTCCTTCATCAAGCTGCGGCACGCCGCGCCGGTGGGGCACGGCTTCGGGGTGCCCTCGGCGGAGGAGGTCGCCGACACCTGGCAGCACACCCGCGAGGTGCTCGGCAAGCGCGGCGGCATCGGCAAGGCGATCCTCACCGAGGACGGCTTCTGCCTGCCCGGCCTGCCCGCCCTGCTGTCGGCGCTGGCGGGCGCCGAGCTCGCCCCGGAC
>NZ_DASQPW010000112.1:0-3555 GCF_035643755.1 Stackebrandtia sp.
TCACGGGCGATCCAGTTGCGCCGCAAGGGCGTCCGCTTCGACATCCCGGACGAGGCGATTCAGCGGGTCGGGTTCGTGCCGTCCCCCAAGCCTTCCCGCACGCTCCCGTATGGACACGTGAGGCTGGCGCTGTGGTGCGACCCCGGGGCGGTGGTGGGGATGCCCGACGAGCTCGCCGAGGTGGCCACCGTGGACGATTCCACGGCGTGGCTGCTGCTGGACGGCATCGAGGCGATCTCCACCGCCCAGCTGGTCGGGCTGCGGCTGATGTACGCCGACCGCTGGACCGTTGCCGACGCCCGCGGGGTGCCGCGCGACGCCGACGAGCCCGAGCTGGCCGCGCTGTTCGACGCCGCGCCGCGGCTGGGTTTCGACCGCGCCCGCGCGACGTACACGCTGGACGGACGCGACATCGCCAACGCGGTGGAGCGGGGCGGCTCGCTACGCGGGCGGGTTTCCAAGAACCCCAAGGCATTGCCTTATACGTTCGAGGTGCGCGACGCGCTGTTGCAGACCCGCTGGGTGATCAACAAGCCCGACGCGGCGTGGAAGA
Source organism: Stackebrandtia sp. (assembly GCF_035643755.1). Classification (NCBI taxonomy): domain Bacteria; kingdom Bacillati; phylum Actinomycetota; class Actinomycetes; order Glycomycetales; family Glycomycetaceae; genus Stackebrandtia; species Stackebrandtia sp. The sequence continues at coordinate 554 of NZ_DASQPW010000112.1, forward strand.
CGGCCTTCTACGTCACCGACCGTGCGGGACAGCGGGTGGGGACGCTGCGGGCCATCACCGAGGGCAGCGACAACTTCGACCTGTGCGGCACCGACAACCTGGTGCTGGCGACGCTGCGCACGGGCGACGAACAGTCCACCATTGTGGATACGTCGGGCGTCACGCTGGCCACCTGGGACAAGCCGTCGGGCGAGTTCGCCGTGGACGCCCCCGCGGGTACCACCGTGCGCGTCCTGTGCCTGCTGGCGCCCGTGGTGGCCACGTTCACCCGAGCCACTGCCTAAGGGGCGGTTCACATCCACCCGACGCCGTCGACCTCGTGCTCGCGCACCCGATAGTCGATCATGCGGCGCAGCAGGTCGCCCGGGGGAGACTGTCCATAGGGGATCTTGACCGAGCCCTTGCCCGTGTCGAAGTCGGCCAGTTCGGCGGCGAAGGCGAGGCGGGTGCTGGGGGTGAACGTGACGTTCGCGTGCTTGGCGTGCCCGCTGACGACGAACAGGATCGTCCCCGACGGGTGCACCCACGCGGGGTTCCCCCACTTGATGGCCTCGGTGGCCTCGGGAGCCTCGTCGCGGGCCAGGGCGCACAGCTCGTCGAGCAGCTGGCGGCCCGGCCCCGCGAATTCGGCGAGATAGGCGTCGATGGTCTGCGGCTTGGACATTCCCGCAGTCTGACACGCGTTCAGGCGCGGGCGCGGCGGTTCGTCACCAGGCCGAGGTCGATCATGCTGTCGGCGGTGTCGACCAGGGAGGTCTTCAGCGGGCGCATGGTCCAGCCGAGTTCCCGCTTGGCCTTGTCGGCCGAGACCAGTTCGCGGGCGCCGATCATGTCCAGCGCCAGGCGCACGGTCTTGTCGAAGCGGGCGATCGTCCACACCAGCCAGTGGGGGAGATCCCTGGTGGGCACCCGATAGCCGCGCGGCCCGAACTCGGCGGCCAGCGTCTCGGCCATGTCGCGCATCCAGGCGTGGTCGCCCGCCACGATGTAGCGGTTGCCCGACGCGGCGGGGGTCTCCATGGCCAGGCGGTGCGCGGCGGCGACGTCGCGCACGTCCACCGTGGCGAATCCGAGCGCGATGGTGCCAGGTATCTCGCGGTTGATCAGCTTCTTGACCACCTCGACCGAGGTGCTGGCGTCGGCGTTGAGCAGCGGCCCCAGGACCAGCCCGGGGTTCACCGCGACCAGGTCGAAGCCGACGTCGGTTCCCTTGGTGTCCATGAACTCCCAGGCGGCGCGCTCGGCGAGGGTCTTGCTCCTCGGGTAGGGCTCGCAGTTGTCGAGATTGGACCAGTCGTCCTCGGTGCATCGGTGTTCGGACTTCGGGTCGCGGCCCGCGGCGATGGCCGCGATGGACGAGGTGAGCACGACGCGCTTGACGCTGGGGGCCGCGGCGGCGGCGTTGAGCACCCGCAGGGTGCCGTCGACGGCGGGGCGGACGAGCTCGTCGGGGTCCTTGGGGGTGGCCGAGGGGATCGGGGAGGCCACGTGGATCACGTAGTCGCAGCCGTCGACCGCGGCGGCCCAGCCGTCGTCGGAGGTGAGGTTGGCCGCGACGAACTCCAGCTTGCCGCCGCCGTCGTCGGCGATGGCGCGCAGGTGGGCGACCCTCTCGGTGGCGGTGACATCGCGGACGGTGCCGCGCACCGCGTATCCGTGTTCCAGCAGCTCCTTGACGACGTGGCCAGCGATGTATCCGCTGGCGCCCGTGACCAGAACCAATGACGACATGAGTGCGCACCTTTCAGTGGTGTCTGTCTATCTAAACACTGTATAGATACCATGCGGGGGAGGGGCGTTTAGGGTGGGGTCGTGTCCACCACTCCCAAGACCAGCTACCACCACGGCAACCTGCGCACGGAGCTGATGGAGGCGTGCCTGCGGCTGGTCGACGAGGAGGGGATCGGCGCGGTGAGCCTGCGTCGCGTGGCGCGGGAGGCGGGCGTCAGCCCTGGCGCCCCGTACCACCACTTCGCCGACCGCGCCGCCCTGATCGCCGAGCTGACGGCGCGCGGATTCACCGACCTGACCGCGCGGCTGCGCGCCGTGCGCGCCGAGGCCGCGGACCCCGTGACGGCGCTGGTCGAGCTGCTTGAGGCCTATGTGGAGTTCGCGGGCCGTCATCGGGCGTACTTCCTGCTGATGTTCCGTCCCGAACTGTCGGCCTCCGACAAGCACCCCGACGTGCAGGCGGCGGGGGACGACGCCCTCGCGGTCGTCGCCGAGGCCATTGAGGACTGTCGACGCGCGGGTATGTTCGCCGCCGTCGACAGCGACGGCCTGGTCGTGACCCTGTGGTCCCTGGCCCACGGCCTGGCCGCGCTGGTGGTCGACGGCAAGATCGACAAGATGTGCCTCGACAACGACATCGTCCCCGACGAGCTGCTGTCGAAGGTCAAGGACACCGTCACGGCGCTATTGAGCTGCTGAGGACACCTCCCTCTGCCACGGCGGAGTGGGTGGGTCCGTCAGAGGTCGGGGGCGGGGTTGCGGGGCGGTTTCGAACGAGGTGTGCATGGCCGTCGAGGTTTGGCCGAGGGGACTCCCTCTGCGCTGCGGCGGGGTGAGTGGGGGGCAACAGTCGAGGAAGCGATTGCGGGGAAGCGGGTGTTGGACGGTGTATACGAGGCGCCAGTTCGGCGGCCACGGTTCTGCTGGGCGAACTCCCTCTGCCACGGCGGAGTGGGTGGGGTCAGCCAGAGGTCGGGGCGAGGCCGTGGGGCGGTTTTGAGCGAGGTGTGAGTATGGCCGTCGCGGTTTGACCGCGGCGAACTCCCTCGGCCGCGGTGGGAGAGCGGGCGGTCGGCAATGGGGGGACGGTTGCGGGGCAAGGCCTCTGGAGTGGCTCGCGCGGGATGCCAGTCGACACGGTCATGGCCTTGGTGAGTCGCTGGGCGAACCCCGTCGGCGGCGGAGGGACAGCGGGCGGTCGGGTATCGAGGGAGTCGTTGAGGGGTAGCGCTTCTGGCTCTCTGGTGACAGAGCTTGGTGGCGACGAGCGT
>NZ_DASQPW010000113.1:0-6452 GCF_035643755.1 Stackebrandtia sp.
TCCGATGTGGTGACGTTCGATGAAATCCAAGCGGCGCTTAACGAGTCGGCCGACCCCGACGCGGCGGCGCAAACGCTGATCAATTTGGCGCTGGAGGCGGGAGGGCCGGACAACGTCACGGTCCTGGTGGGCGATGTGGTGGAATCGAACGGCTTGAAAGACAAGATGACCAACGCGCTATCGTCCGTTCGGCCCAGGTAGCACTCATACTTTCGGCCCATATATGGGCTATGGGCGTCCGATCGGGCAATATAGGACGTCCCCGTTGGTGAAGCCCGCAAGCCCCAGCCCCTCGAGAGGTGCCGCGTGAGACGCGCACTATCCATACTGGCCATCATCGCCCTCGCGATGGCCACCTTGGTGACCCCCGCCCTGAGTTCACCCGCCTTCGCCAAGGACGACAAGCCCAAGGCCCCCAAGGAATTCGGCGACGACTGGGACAACCCGCGCACCGCGGTCGCACCGATCGTCAAGCCCGACACCGTATCCTGCGACGTCACCATCGTCGACCACACCTTCGACGACTTCGAGCCCGCGACGGGCACCTACCAGCCGCCGAAGAAGTGCGACGGCGACTGGTCGAAGGTGGTGCTGCGCATGGAGGGCGCGGTGGCCGGGCGCCAGTTCGACCGCATGGGCCAACTGAACATCGGCGACGTCCCCGTGTTCAAGACCAGCACCCCCGAGCCCTCCCCCGACGGCATCACCTGGACGCAGGAGAAGGACGTCACCGCGTACGCCTCCCTGTTGCGCCACAAGCAATCCACGTCCATGACGCTGGGCAACGCCGTGGACGACACGTACACCGGCGTCTTCGACGTGACGATCTCCCTGACATTCTACGGCACCGACGCCAAGAACCCGGCGACCCACGCCGCCGACACCGTGCTGCCGCTGGGCCACCCCGACACCTCGGGCGCCGACCTCAAGGGCGACATCACCGTGCCGCGCAACTCCATGCGCCTGCTGGCCGACGTCTACGCCACCGGCTCCGGCGGCGGCTGCGAGGAGTTCTGGTATCTGGCCGCCCCCAAGAAGAGCGGCTACTCCTGCGCCGCCGACGACGGGCCGCGCCGCGAGGTGCAGGTGCTCGTCGACGGCGAGCTGGTGGGCATCGCCCAGCCCTACCCGCACGTCTACACGGGAGGGTGGTCCAACCCGTATCTGTGGACGACGCTGCCCGCGCCCGGGGCCTTCGACATCCGCCCGATCAGCTACGACCTGACGCCGTATCTCGGGCTGCTCAACGACGGCAAGGCCCACAAGGTCACCGTCCACGTCACCGGGGTGCCCGACGGCACCGACGGCTGGTCCACCCCCACGGGCTTCCGCGTGTGGCGCGACGCCGGCAGCAAGGTCGTCAAGGGCGGGGTGCTCAGCTCCAGCACCACCAAGGCGCGCAACAAGATCACCACCGCCGACGGCGAGGTGCGCTTCACCTCCTCGCACCGCCACTCCGCCACCGGTTGGCTCACCACCTCCAAGGGCTCCCTGGTGTCCACGGTGGAGCGCTCGGTCTCGGCCACGGGCACCCACTCCTGGGGCGCCGACGAGAATCCCGACGGCATCGACGCGAACTGGTCCGACGTGGAGTCGCGGTCGGCGTTGACCAACGGCGCGTTGAGCTCCAGCACCATCACCCGCGAGTACTCCATGAAGGGCAAGACCGCCGTCGCCGACGGGCGCCTGAAGACCACCATGAAGATGCGCGACGCCGTGGACGTCAGCACCACCGACGCCAACGGCCGCACCCGCGACTCCAGCTCCAGCGACGCCTACAGCGGCGTCGCCTCCTACCTGGTGGACGTGCCCCGTCGCGAGCGCCACGCCACCGCCCACACCAGGGAACGGGTGCGCTCGTCGGGCGGACACGACTGCCACGACCACACCGTCACCACCGACAACGGTTACGTCACCGCCGAGTCCGACAAGTGCGGAATCCTGAAGCCGCGCTCCAGTTAGTACAGACTGGCGGCGATGCCGTCCAGGATGTCGTGCTCGCTGGCCACCACGGTCTCGGCGCCCGCGCGCTCCATCGCGATGCGCAGCACCAGCGCCCCGCCGCCGATCACGTCGGCGCGCCCGGGGTGCATCGGGCCGCGGTCGAGGCGCTGCGCGCGGGTGGCGCCCAGCAGCTCCTCGGTCACCTTCGCCACGTCCTGATAGGAGATTTCGGCGTGGTGGATGCGTTGCGGGTCATAGGATTCCAGACCCATGGCCAGGGCTGCCACGGTCGTGACGGAACCGGCCAGGCCGATGAAGCTCGCGGCGGAACGGTCGGGGTCGACGGCGTCCAGCGCGGCGTCGACGGCCTCGGTTATGTCCGCGGTGGCGGCGGCGATCTGGGCCGCGGTCGGCGGGTCGTCGCGCAGGTGCCGCTCGGTCATCCGCACGCACCCGATGTTGACGCTGCGGGCGGCCTCGGCGTCGCCGATGCCGCGCACGAACTCGGTGGAACCGCCGCCGATGTCCACCACCAGGCGGGGCTCGTTCGCGGCGGGAAGGTCGGCGACCGCGCCCTCGAACGACAGCCGCGCCTCCTCGTCGCCCGAGATGACCTGCGGTGCCACGCCGAGAATCCCGGTCACGAGCTCCCGGAACTCCTCGGCGTTGTCGGCGTCGCGGCTGGCGCTGGTGGCCACCATCCGCACCGACTCCACGCCGTGCTCGGAGATGATGGCCGCGTAGTCGGACAGCGCCGCCCCGGTGCGTTCCAGGGCCGCCGAGGACAACCGTCCCGTGGTGTCGACGCCCTCGCCGAGCCGCACGATCCGCATCAGACGCACCACATCGGACGTCCGCCCCCGGGCCCGCCGCGAGATCAGCAGCCGAATCGAGTTGGTCCCGCAGTCGATGGCCGCCACGGGTTTGTCGCCCAGGTCGTTGTACTTCAGCTCGCGGGGCACCTTCTCGCCGCTCATTCGTCCACCTCCACGCAGGGTCCCTTGGCCCACCATTCGCCGATCGCCTCGCGCGCCTCGTCCCCGAAAGGGTTGACCCCGGGCCCCGCCGCCAGCGCGTGCGCCAGGTGGACGTGCAGGCACTTCACCCGGTCGGGCATCCCGCCGGCCGACACGCCCGCGATCTCGGGCACGTCCCCGAGCTCCTCGCGGTGCGCCAGATACGACTCGTGGGCCTGTCGATACTTGCGCGCCAGCTCCGGGTCCTCGCCCAGCCGCCGGGTCATCTCCTTCATCAGGCCCGACGCCTCCAGCGTCCCGATCGCGCCGCTGGCCTTGGGGCACGTCAGGTAGAACGTGGTGGGAAACGGCGTGCCGTCGGCCAGCCGCGGCAGCGTCTCGGTGACGGCGGGATTGCCGCAGGGGCAACGGAAGGCGATCGCGTTGACGGCGCGCGGCGGGCGCCCCAGCTGCCGCTGGATCGCCGCCAGGTCCTCCTCGGTCGGCTCGCTCACTTGTGTCCTATCTGGTCGGCCTCGTGGAAGGAGTCCCACAGGTCGCTGTACCAGGGCTTGCCGGACTTCTTGTGGTGTTTGCCGCCGCCGCGCGAATCGCTGTCGGGGCTGTTGACCATGATGATCAGCTCCTCCCCGGGCCGCACCATCAGCAGCCGCTGGCGCGCCTGGGCCCGCACGTAATCGGGGTCGTTCCACTTGGCGCGCTCGGCCTTGAGCTCCTTGATCCGGTCGGCCTGGGCGCCCTGCGACTCCAGCAGCGCGTTGATCTCGGAGCGCTGCTCGATGTACGTGCGCACGGGGTACGCGTACGTCAACGCCAGCACCGACAACACCAGCGCCACCACGGCGGTGCGCCCCGACATCCGCCACGGCGGCTTCACCCGGATCCGCCGCAGGATGGGGCGCGGCTTGGCCGCCTTGGTGGTGGGCGTGGCGGGGGCGCGCCCGGCGGTCTGCTGCGGGCGCTGCCGACCCTTACGGGAGCGCTGCCCGCTGCCGGGTCGCTGGCCCCCGGGGCCCTTTCGAGGCGTTGTCACGGCGTCCATTCTGCCCGCCCGCGACCCCGGACATGGATCAGGCCCGAACAGTCACCTGCCCGGGCCCGAGGCTCACGGCGAACTAGTTGCGGTATTTCGGGAAGGCGTTGACGCCCGCGTAGCGCGCGGCGTCGTCGAGCTCCTCCTCGATGCGCAGCAGCTGGTTGTACTTGGCGACCCGCTCGGAGCGCGCGGGCGCGCCGGACTTGATCTGTCCACAGCCGACGGCCACGGCCAGGTCGGCGATGGTGGTGTCCTCGGTCTCGCCGGAGCGGTGGCTCATCATGCAGCGCAACCCGTTGCGGTGCGCCAGGTCCACCGCGTCCAGGGTCTCGGTGAGGCTGCCGATCTGGTTCACCTTGACCAGCAGGGCGGTGGCGGCGTCGGTGTCGATGCCGCGGCGCAGCCGCTCGGGGTTGGTGACGAAGAGGTCGTCGCCGACGATCTGCACCTTGCCGCCGAGCTCGGCGGTCAGGGTGCGCCACGCGTCCCAGTCCTCCTCGGCCAGCGGGTCCTCCAGGGACACGATGGGGTACTGGGAGATCAGGTCGGAGTAGTACTCGACCATGTCGGACGCGGAGCGGACGGTGCCCTCCAGGTTGTAGCCGTCCTCGGAGTGGAACTCGGTGGCGGCGGCGTCGATGGCGAACACGATGTCGCGGCCGGGCGAGTAGCCCGCCTTCTCGATGGCCTGGGTGATCAGGTCGAGGGCCTCGGCGTTGGCGCCCAGGTTGGGGGCGAAGCCGCCCTCGTCGCCCAGCCCGGTGGACAGGCCCTTGGCCTTGAGCACGGACTTCAGGGCGTGGTAGGTCTCGGCGCCCCAGCGCAGGGCCTCGCCGAAGGTGGGCGCGCCCACCGGGGCGATCATGAACTCCTGAATGTCCACATTCGAATCGGCGTGGGCGCCGCCGTTGAGGACGTTGAACATCGGCACCGGCAGCACGTGCGCGTTGGGCCCGCCCAGGTAGCGGAACAGCGGCAGCGCCGCCGAGGCCGCCGCGGCCTTGGCCACCGCCAGCGACACCCCGAGGATCGCGTTGGCGCCCAGGACGCTCTTGTCGTTGGTGCCGTCCACATCCAGCATCACCTGGTCGACGATGCGCTGCTCGCTGGCCTCCAGCCCGACCAGCTCGTCGACGAGGCGCTCGTTGATGTTCTCGACGGCGTTCAGCACGCCCTTGCCGCCGTAGCGTTGTTCGTCGCCGTCGCGCAGCTCCAGCGCCTCGAAGGCCCCGGTCGAGGCGCCCGAGGGCACCGCGGCCCGCGCCTGTACGCCGTCGTCCAGCAGGACCTCGACCTCCACGGTCGGGTTGCCGCGCGAATCCAGGATCTCCCGGGCCGCGATGTTCTCAATGCTTGCCACTTAACTCGCACTCCTTATTACCGGTATGGCGGCGGCGCGCGGCGCTGCGCGCGAAGCTTTGCAGTAGCGACTCTAAACCCCCAGCAGCGCGCGCAGATGACGCGGCGCTGGGTTGCCGTGGGCCAGCATCGCGTCGTGCCACGCCTGCTCGGAGGTGCCGGACGGGCGGTCGGCGGCGATGGCGGCGACCTCGGTGTAGCCCACGAAGTAGGTCGACAGCTGGGTGGACGACAGCAGGGCGCGCCGCCACTTTCCGGCCGCCTCGCCCTCGGACTGGTGGCCGCGGAGCGTCATCATGTCCATGGCCTCGTCCTCGCCGAGGTCCTCGCAGTGGATCAGCTGGTCGAGGATCGCGTTGATGATCATCCGCAGCCGCATCTTCAACTGCTGCATGCGCACCGGCAGGCCGCCGAAGCCGTGGACGGCCATCAGCTCCTCGGCGTACACCCCCCAACCCTCCACAAAGGTCCCACTCATTCGCACCGCCCGCACCCGGGTGTTGCCGCGGTAGCGGCGGGCGTGGGCGAGCTGCAAATAGTGGCCGGGCATCGCCTCGTGGACGGTGAGGTTGCGCAGCATGTGGTCGTTGTACTCGGCGAAGAACGAGTCGGACTTCTCGGCGCTCCAGTCCGACGGCGTGGGGGAGATGGCGTAGATGGTGGGCACCCGCGCGGTCTCCAGCATCCCGGGCGGCAGGCAGTAGGCCGCCGAGATGCCCCGGTCGTGTTCGGGCATGGTGGCGATCTCCAGTGGATCGTCCACCAGGGACACCAGGGCGTGTTCGCGGACGAAGTCGGTCGCCTCGGTCATGGTGCGGCGCGCCAGGTCGACGATGGTGTCGTTGTCGGGGCGGTCGGCGGCCAGGCGCCGGATGGTGGCGGCCACGGTGGCCTCGGACGGCGAGCCGCCGCTGAGCTCGGCGGCGACCTCGGCGATCTCCGCCGATGCCTCGTCCAGGCGGGTTCGCGCCGCGGCCAACAGTTGCGACGCCGACAGCGGGGTGTCCAATGTGTGCCACAGCTTGGCCTCCCAGAGGCGGCGGCCCAGCCGCGGCGAGCGGCCGTCGGGCAGGGCGTCCAGCCAGGCGGCGAAGTCCTCGCAGGCGGTGGCGGCGGGCTCGCAGGCCGCGCCGAGC
>NZ_DASQPW010000114.1:0-7175 GCF_035643755.1 Stackebrandtia sp.
CGCGCGCGGGGTCGAGTTCGAGCCGCAGCGCCTCGGCCAGGGGCGCCAGGGCGGCGGCCAGGTCGGTTTCGGCGCGCTCGTACAGGTCCTCGGCGCGGGCCAGGGCGCCCTCGAGCCCCGGGGTGGTGCGGCGCAGTTGGCGTTGGCGTTTTGCCGCCTGTTGGCAGTCGCCGTTGTCGCAATACAGGCGGGGGCGGCCCCGCCCCTGCTGTTGGGGCAGCGCGGCGCCGCAGCGCCGACAGTTCGTCGCGGTTTTCACGTGAGCAGCATAAACTATTTTCTGGTTTTCTGTTTTATTTAAATAACAAATACTAAAACATGTTGCTCTGCCGCGAGCAACTAACTTGCGGGAAGGCAAGTTCCCGCAGATTATGCCGAAAAACCGTACAGAGAACTACTTGCAGAACTTTCTCTGTATGTCTACGCTTCGTCCATGACGTGGAATCGAATCGCCGGATGGTCGCTCATCCTCGCGCCCGTGGGCCAGCTCGGAGGCTGGGCCTTCCAGATGCTCGGCGGCAACGAAGGAGCCGAACCGCAATCGACGATCGCGCACGCGGTGTGGCTCATCGGCTTCGTCTGCCTGACGATCGTGTGCATCGAGCTGTACCGCCGGGTCCGCAGCCACGGGGCCGCCCAGGTCGTCGCCCGGGTGAGCCTGGGGGTGGCGCTGATCAGCGTCGCCGCGTCGATCGCCGAGATGCTCGTCGACCTCGGCACGGGCTTCGCCGTCATGGGCGGCGCCAACCACGACGCCATAGACCACCAGGTTCGCGGCATCCCCGGCGTCGAGGCGATCCTGTACGGACCGGGCACGCAGCTGGTCTACCTGGGATTCCTGGTCCTGATCATTCAGCTGGCCGTCCTGAAACGCATCCGAATGCTGACGCTGCTTCTCGTCCTGGCGACGCTGGTCCTGTTCGTCCTCTACGAAATCGTCTTCGACGGCCCCGCGCGTCAACCCATCATGCCGCTGGCGTGCCTGTGCATGTGGCTTGCCTTGGCGCCCTTGGGTTGGCCGCTGCTGAAGCGCGCCACCGAACCCTCCGAGGAAAAACTCGTGGCGCCGTGACGGCCGCGTCGCTATCGTCCGCGACATGTCCGATGCGTACCTGATCACCGAGCGCATGACCCTGCGCCACCCGCGCCCCGATGACCTGGACCTGTTGGACACGCTGAACCACGATCCCGAGGTGATGCGCTACCTCGACCGGCACCCGCCCGCGCGCGAGCAGGTCGCCGCCGAGCTGGCCGCCACCATCGAGGCCCAGCGCGCCGACCGCGACCACGGGCGGTTCATCGCCGAGGACCGCGGCACCGGCGCGTTCCTGGGCTGGTTCGGCCTCGAGGTCGGCGACGACGGCCCGCGGGCCCCGGGCGTGGGCTGGCGATTGCGCACCGCGGAGTGGGGCAGGGGCCTGGCCACCGAGGGCGCCCGCGCCCTGGTCGCGCACGCCTTCACCGACCTGGGCGCCGAGCGCGTCGGGGCCGAGACGATGTTCGTCAACACTCGTTCCCGCCGGGTGATGGAGAAGGCCGGGCTGCGGCTGGTTCGCGTGTTCCACGAACACTTCGACGACCCGCTGCCCGGCACCGAACACGGCGAGGTGTGGTACGAGATCACCCGCGACGCGTGGCTGCGCGCGGAAACGCCCGCGCGGTAAGGGTTTCAGAAGCGCACGACCAGCTTGCCCGTGGTGTGGCGGCGCGCGAAGTCCACCAGCGCGTCGCGTGCCTGGTCGAAGGGGTAGCGGCGCCCGATCACGGCCCGCAACCGGCCGCCCTCGGCGTCCGCTGCGACCTCGCGCATGCCACCCAGCTTGCCGTCCATGTCGAACACGACGTGCAGGTCGATGTCGTCGCGGCCCAGCCATTCCGGTCGCGTCATGGGGAACGTGATGGACACCAGGCGGCCCCCCGGCCGCAGGGTGGCGGCGATGCCGGTGAGTTGGTCGCCGGGGAGCGTCAGGTTGAACGCGGCGTCCACTGCGGACGGGTATTCGCTCGGGTCGTAGCCGATGGTCTCGGCCGCGCCGAGCTCGCGCAGCAGCGGCGCGTCGGCGGGTTTGGCTGTGGCGATCGCCTTCGCGTCGGCCGCCAGCAGGGACAGCACCGCGGTGCCCACTCCCCCGGTGGCGCCGACGACGAGGACCGTCTCGCCCGGTCGTATCTTCGCCGTCGCCATCACGGCCCGTGCGGTCAGGCCGACCGTGGGCAGGGCCGCGGCGTCGTCGACGTTCAGGCCCGCGGGACGGTGCGTCAGGAACGGGGTGTCGGCCTCGACGACCGCGTATTCGGCCAACGCCCCGGTGCTCAGCGACGGGCGGGTGCCCCCGACCAGGTCGCGCAGGGCGCGCGGCACGGCCATGCCGAAGATGTCGTCCCCGACCCGATAGCCCTCGACCCCGGGCCCGATTTCGCTGACCGTCCCGGCGAAGTCGTTTCCCGGGACGTGCGGGAACGTCAGGGGCGTCTGCTCGCGGAACTCGCCGCTGGGTATGCGCACGTCAGCCGGGTTGATCGAGGCCGCAGCGATGCGCACCTGGAGCTGGCCGGGCCCGGGGCGGGGCGCCGGGATGTCGGCGAGGGTGTAGGACTCGGGCGGGCCGTAGTCGGTGGCGACGATCGCCTTCATGGTGAACCTCCGTAAGCGGACCTTGTGGTCATGTTAAGCGGAAGGCTAACACTAACCGGACCACGGGGTCAACTTGGTAGGCTAGCGGCATGCCACCGAACCGTCCGCTGCGCGCCGACGCCGCCCGCAACCAGCGCCTGCTGCTGACCGCGGCCGCCGACGAGTTCGCCGAGCACGGCCTGGGCGCCTCGGTCGCCGACATCGCGCGGCGCGCCGGCGTCGGCAAGGGCACCGTCTTTCGCCACTTCGCCACCAAGGACGAGCTGATCGCCGCGATATTGATCGACCGCGGCGAAAGGCTCAGCACGCTCGGCGAACGGCTCCTGGACGCCGAGGACGCGGGCGAGGCGCTGCGCGAGTTCCTCACCGCCGCGGCACGGCAGCGGCAGGAACGCGACCTGTCGTTCCTGGCCGCCGCCAGCCAATCCATGGAGGACGTGGCGAAGGTGCGGGCGCACATGCTCGACGTCGTCGACCGGCTGGTGGAACGGGCCCGCTCGCGGGGCGCGGTGCGCACCGACATCACCGGCGCCGACGTGTTCCTGCTGATGTGCGCGCCCAACTACGTCGCCGCCAACGTCCCCGACGCCTCCCCCGACCTGTGGCGCCGCTACCTGTCGATCATCCTCGACGGGCTGCGCCCCGAGGGCGCCAGCCCGCTTCCCGACCAGCCACCCCACCTCGGCTGACCGCATGACCGACATGCGGCGACACGGCCAGGACCTCTCCCCCATCGGCACCACCGCCGACGCGTACCGCGCGTACCTGGATTCCCTGCCCAGCCCCGAATCCCGCCGCACCATGGCCGGGTGCCTCGACCGGGTGGCGCGGCTGATGTCCGGGGACGAGGCCGCCACCGGCGCCGGGCAGCCGTGGCATCTGTTGCGGTATCGGCACACCAGCCGCCTGCCCGCGCTGCTGCGGGAGGCGGGCATGGCGCCGTCGTACATCAACAAGCACCTGGTGGCGGTGCGGCGGGTCCTCAAGGAGGCCTGGAAGCTGCGGCTGATGTCGGGCGAGGACTACCAGCAGGCGGCGTCGGTGGAATCGCTTGCGGGGCAACGGTTGCCGCGCGGACGTCACATCGACGGGACCGTGATCGCCGGGGCGCTGGCGGCCTGCGACGCCGACGACTCGCCCGCGGGCGCGCGCGACGCCGCGATCATCGCCGTGCTGCACTCCACGGGGTGCCGCCGCGCCGAGATCTGCGGGATCGGCGTGGACGACCTGGACCTCGGCGAGCGCGCCATCGCCGTGCACGGCAAGGGAAACAAGCAGCGGCTGGTGCACCTCACCGTGGGCGCGGCGGAACGGGTCGGGGCGTGGCTGGCGGTGCGGGGACGCGGCGAGGGCGCCCTGTTCAATCCGATCGCCAAGTCGGGTCGGCTGCGGCGCCGCGACGGGGCGTTGAGCGCGATGTCGGGCCAGGCCATCGCCGACATGCTGGCGCGACGGGTGGGCGGCGGGTTCACGCCGCACGACTTTCGCCGCACCTTCATCGGCGAGCTGCTGGACGCCGGCGTGGACGTGGCCACGACGCAGCAGCTGGTGGGCCACGCCTCCCCCGACACCACGGTGCGCTACGACCGGCGTCCCGCGCGGCGCCGCCGCGACGCGGTGGATCGGCTGCGGCTACCGGGGCGGGACTGAACGGCACCAACGGGCGTCGAACCAATGCGGCCAGTGGCGCGGCGTCGAGCCAGCAGCGCGACGCACGCGACAACGCCGAGGGCCACGGTGCCCAGTCCCGACGCGCCGAGCGTGAGTCGCGGGCCTATGGCTGCGGTCAGCGGGCCGCCCAGGGCGGTACCGATCGGCGAGGCGGTGAGCAGCACCGCGCTGCGGGCGGCCAGCATCGACGCCAGGTGTCGCGGAGGGGCCGTCTCCTGCATCAGCGTCACCGACAGCGCGCCGAACGGCCCGTAGATGACTCCGCCGATGGTGAGACCGGCGATGGTGGCGGCGGTCGGCGCGCCGAATCCGAACGGCAGCAGCGCCGCGCCCCACCCGATGATGATGGCGATGGTCGTCGGCCACAGTGGAAGGCGCCGCAGCGCACCCACCGCGAGCCCGCCGACCAGCGCGCCAATGCCGTACAGCGTCCAATAGAGACCAAGTAGGGTTCCGGGCGCGTGCAGGTCTTGGGACACGTGCAGCGGCAGGGCGACTTCGACGGGGCCGTACAGCAGGTAGAAGAACCAGGTGAGGGCGAGCAGGCCGAGCAATGCGGGCCTGGCACGCAGCAGGGCGAAACCGCCGCGCGCGGCGGTTTGGTCGATGAGGGTGACGTGCCGCGACGCCGGGAGGCGGAGGCGCGCGATGACCACGGCGAGGAACAGGTAGGTGAGCGCGTCCAGGCCGAGCACCACGGCGGCACTGACGTACGTCACCGCGACACCGGCGACGACGGGTCCGACGATGGTGGAGGCGAAGTTGAGCGATCCGAGCAGGGTGTTGGCGGCGAGCCGCTGCCGCGATGGCACCAGCTCGGCCAGCAGCGTATAGGTTCCCGCGTTGCCCCACGCGTGCAGCAGCGACGACACGGCGAGCAACGCGATGTACAGCGGCAGGCTCAGCAGCCCGGCCAACCAGGCCAACGGGACGGCGCCGAGGAACACGGCGCGCAACAGGTTGTCGGCCAGCATGAGCCGCTTGGCCGGCATGCGGCGCAGCAGGCGTCCGAACGCCAGCGCGCCGACCACCCCGGGCAGCGTGTAGGCGGCGACGGCGCCGCCGACCCACAACCCCGCACCATGGTGTGGTGCGAGGATGTTGGCCAGCCACGCCACCGCGACAACGCTCATCCCGTCGCCCAGGTTCGAAACGCCGAACCCGGCGATCAGGCGCCGAAACACCCGATTGGCCAGCACGGGGCGGTAGGGGGCGGGAATGAGGCGGGAGAGCATCAGCGGGCGGCCTCGCAGCCCGCGGCATCCCACGCGAACCCGTCGGGGTCGGTGAGGCAACCGTTGTCGCCGTTGATGACCAGGCGATGGGAGCCGTCGCCGTCGACGGCGACGCCGAGGTCCTTGGCGGCGGCGCGGCGTCCGTACAGCGCCAGCTTGATGGGTGAGGTGGCGAACTCGACGTACTTGCGGCCGTAGCTCTTGGCCACCGTCAGGCCGTTGTCGGCGTAGAAGCGTTTGGTCGCCGCCACGTCGTCGACGCCCAGCAGCAGCACGATGTCGTCGATGACGCGGTTGGCGGGCGCGGTGTCCTTCTTGGACGACGAGGCGAGCTTCCAGATCGTGCCGTATGGGTCCCGGATGACGCCGCCGTAGCCCCAGAAGCTCTTGGCGACGGGCTTGAGCACCGTGGCCCCCGCCGCCAGCGCGGTGCCCGCGAGACTGTCGACCGTGGAGGGTTGGGAGACCACGAGCGACACGGCGAAGCCGCGGAAACCCGTCGAGGGTGCCTGGGCGGCGCGGGCCAGCACCTCGGCGTGGAGCCCGAAGGCGTCGGCGTAGAAGGCTTGGGCGGCAACGGGATCGGGGACTTCGAGGGTGATGGATGCGATGGCGGACATGACGGTTCCTTTCGGTGGATGGTTTTAGCGGGCGCGCCGCTTGGCGCGGTACGGCAGCAGGAACATGTAGACCCCGGTGATCACCAGGACCGCCAACGGCGGCAGCGGCGTGTAGAACACGAGGAAGGCGGGGTCGTCGGGCTTGGCGCCCTGGAACAGGACGACGAAGCCGGCGGCGACGGTGACCAGGAAGGTCATCGACAACCAGCGATGGATCTGGCGAATGCGCTTGGGCATGGCGGGCAGTCCCTACTTGTCCTGCAGCAGGCCGATGACGTTGCCGTCGGTGTCGGCGACGGTGGCGATCACGCGTCCGCCTCCGACGTCGTGGGCGGCCTCGGTGACGGTGGCGCCGACCGCGGTGAGCTCGGCGAGCTTCGCGTCGATGTCGCTGACCTCCCAGTACGTCACCGGCGAGGTCATGCCCTGCGGCCCGCCGCCGGGCACCAGGCCGACGTGCTGGCCGTCGATGTCGAAGCCGACGTAGTACGGCGAGTCGGTCTGGGGAGCGATGCCGAACATGGCGGCGTAGACGTCCTTGGCCGCGGACAGGTCGGACACGGGGTGAAGGACGGTCTTGATGCGGTGGGTGGTGGTCACGATTTCTCCTTGATGCGCGGGGCCCCTTGGCCCGATGTGTACGTTCGGTGCGGACGAACGGGAACTGCTGCCAGCATTTCCTCGGCGCGGCCGATGCGCATCCGTGAACTCCACGGACTCGGCCACGGATTCGCGGTACGGAAGGGGGCACGGATGGCCACGGCGTGGGAGGTCTCGGCGCGCGAGGCCGAGGTTTTGGCGCTGCTCGGCGAGCATCTGAGCAACGCCGAGATCGCCGCGCGCCTGTACATCTCGGTGCGCACCGTGGAAAGCCACGTGTCGTCGCTGCTGCGCAAGCTCGAGGTGGCCGACCGGCGCGCGCTGGCGCGCCACGCCGAGGGCCTCGCGGGCGGGGCGGCCGCCGCCCCGTCGCTGCCGACGCCGCTGACGTCGTTCGTCGGTCGGGCGCGGGAA
>NZ_DASQPW010000115.1:0-12191 GCF_035643755.1 Stackebrandtia sp.
CGTCCTGCTCATCGGCGGCGCCGGCGCCTCGGCGGCGGTGCGCCGGATCGCGCCGGAGGTGTTCGGTACCGACGTGGACGTCCCCGCCAGCGGCGAATACGTCGCGCTGGGGGCCGCCCGGCAGGCGGCATGGGCACTGTCGGGCGGGCAATCTCCACCACAATGGATGGACGCGGATACCGAGCGGTTCGCTCGGCGATCCGGTACCCCGGCATCCCCGAGCTATGCGACGCTTCGGGACGAAACCGCGTCCTGGAAATCCCACCGATAAGGCAGAAAAGGACGGCAAGGCATGAACGACAGCTACGCACCCACGCCCGACGACAAGTTCTCCTTCGGCCTGTGGACCGTCGGATGGGCCGCCCAGGACGTGTTCGGCCCGGCGACCCGCGCGCCGATGGCCGCCGACCGGGCGGTGCACGAGCTCGCCAAGATCGGCGCGTACGGGGTCAACTTCCACGACAACGACGTGTTCGAGTTCGGCGACACCGCCGCCGACCGCGACCGCAAGATCGCGGCATTCCGGGCCGCGCTGGACGCCACCGGCCTCAAGGTCACCACCGCCACCACCAACCTGTTCGGCCATCCTGTTTTCAAAGACGGCGCCTTCACCCACAACGATCGCGACGTGCGCCGCTTCGCCATCGCCAAGGTGATGCGCAACCTGGACCTCGCCGCCGAGCTGGGCGCCAGGGTGTACGTGTGCTGGGGCGGGCGCGAGGGCGCCGAATCCGGTGGGGCCAAGGACGTCCAGGCCGCGCTGGCCCGCATGAAGGAGGCGTTCGACGTCCTGGGCGACTACGTCACCGAGCAGGGTTACGACCTGCGTTTCGCGATCGAGCCCAAACCCAACGAGCCGCGGGGCCACATCCTGCTGCCCACCATCGGCCACGCCCTGGCCTTCATCAACGAGCTGGAGCGGCCCGAGCTCGTGGGGATCAACCCCGAGGTCGGCCACGAGGAGATGTCCGGCCTCGACTACGCGACCGGCATCCGCCAGGCCATGTGGCACGGCAAGCTCTACCACATAGACCTCAATGGACAGACCGGGCCCCGTTACGACCAGGACCTCCGCTTCGGCGCGGGCAACGTCGGCGGCGCCTTTTGGACCGTGGACGCGATCGAGGACGGCATCGCCAAGGGCCAGTACACCGGTCCCATCCACTTCGACTTCAAACCGCCGCGCACCGAGGACGATGCCGGTGTCTGGGTCTCCGCGGCCGCCTGCATGCGCAATTACAAGATCCTGCGCGCCAAGGTCCGGGCGTTTCGCGCCGACCCCGAGGTTCGGGCGGCACGCGAGGCGGCGCGCGTCGACCAACTCGCGGTGCCGACGCTGGCCGACACCGAGACCTGGGCCGATCTCAAAGACGCGACCATCGACGTCGATCGCCTGGCCGCCAAGGGAATGGCGTTCGAGCACCTCGACCAGCTCGCCCTCGAACACCTCTACGGCGTCCGCTGAACGCACCGCGGCGTTTCGGCTCGCCGGCGCGCTTGGTCTCCGCGCCGCGAGCCGAAACGCCGTGCGTTCGACCGCGTGGTTCCTAGGCGTCTTCGAGGATCTCCGCGAACGCGATCACCACTCCCCCGGTGGCGTGCTCGAGGGTCGCCTTGACGAGGGGACCCGCCGCGGCCGCCGCGGCGCTGGCCGCCGCGTAGTCGGTGAAGTACAGGTCCAACAGCCGGTACGCGGGCGTCGGGCTGCCGTCCTCCTTCGGCCAGACCCTCGACGCCTGCAGCCGCAGCAGGCCGGGCAGCTCGCGGGCCACCGCGAGCTGTTCGGGGTAGGCCGCCTCGAAGGCGTCGGGGTCGGTCGGGTTGGAGTAGACGAAGCTGATCTTGGTCGGCGAGCCTTGCGAGGACATGGGTGGTCTCCTGGTTGTTAATCTCGGTTGGGACAAGCGAGCCGACCCAGGCCTGGACGATTGATGGCTCCTCTTGCTGCCCATCGACCGTATGCACAGGAATGGGCGACCACCATGACCGCTTCACCGGGAAACTTTGCCGATCGTCCGGCGCCGCAGGAGTTCGACGTCGGAACCTCCACACACGACCTGCTGTCGGAGCTGCTGCGCAGCGTCCGCCTCAGCGGGGATCGGATCGTCGCCTACGCCCCGCCGCCGACCTTCTCGATCGGTTTCGCCGACACCGGCACCCTGCACATCGTCGAGGAGGGCGAGCTCGAGATCCGGATCGACGGGGACGCCGAGGCCAAGCGCGTCGGCCCCGGCGACGTGGTCCTGTTGCCGCGCGGCGACCGGCATGTCGTCACCGACGCGGGCACCACCGCCGCGACGCGCTGGTTGTGCGGGAGGTTCACCATCGGCGACGCCCGGGCCAGTCACCTGTTGGAGAGCCTGCCCGCCGCGATCGTGCTGCACGGGATGGGCGGCCCCGCGCTCGAGGGCCTCGACGTGGCGCGCAGGATGATCGTCATCGAGATGCGGTCGCCGTCGCAGGGCTCGGCGGTGATGGTGGCGCGGATTCTCGACCTGATCTTCATCCAGATCCTGCGCGTCTGGGCGGCGGGCGCCGACACCGAGCCGAACTGGCTGGTGGGCGCGGTGGACCCGCACACCGGGCCCGCCCTGAGCGCCATCCACCGGGATCCGGGTCGTGATTGGACGGTCGAGGAGCTGGCGCGGGTCTGCAACCTGTCGCGCTCGGCGTTCGCCGAGCGGTTCGCGGCGCATGTCGGCAAGCCGCCTGCCACCTATCTGGGTCAGGTCCGTCTGGGGGCCGCCGCCGACCTGCTGCGCAACACGTCGCTTCCCGTGGCGCTCATCGCCAAGCGCGTCGGGTACATGTCCGAGGCGGCGTTCAGCCGCGCGTTCAAGAACCGTTACGACACTCCGCCCGCTCAGTGGAGGCGAGGGGTGTCGCTCACGTGAGGGCCCCGGCTACGGCGGCGTCCACTCCAGCAGGGCGCTTCCCTTCCTGACGGTCGTGGCCGTCGGGGTGAGTCGCAGGGCGAGGTCGCGTGCCTTCTGCCGCCAACCGGGGCCCAGGTCGGCGCCGATCCGGGCGGTCAGCTCGGAGCGTCGGGTGATGTCGCGGCATCGGGGCACCCGCCGCCTGTCGTACTCCGCGAGGTGCTCGGCGATCCCGTTGTCCCCCAAAGGAATCCCGAGCAGCGGGCCGACGCACGCGCCGTCCTCCAGCGCCGAGTTCGCGCCCTGGCCCATGGTGGGCAGCATCGGGTGGGCGGCGTCGCCGACCAGCACCGTCCGCCCTCGGGTGTACGCGCTCAGCGCGCCGCTGGGCAGGTGGTGGACGTCGTGGCGCAGCAGGCGCTTCGGCGGGGTCGCGGCGATGATCTCGCGGACCCAGGACGGCCAGTCCGCGAATCGTTCGGCCACTGTGGCCGATTCGTCGGCGAAGACCGCGTCGGCGGGGTGGGCGATGTAGCCGTACCAGTACACCTGGCGGGGATTGATCCGCAGCGCGCCGAATTCCGCGTCGGGACCCCACACGACCACGAAACGCTCATCCACCAGGCCCGGGTGGTCCAGCACCCCCCTCCAGCTGGTCTTGCCGCTGTAGCGGGGTTTCGCGCCGGGCCACAGCGCCTCGCGGATCGTGCTGTTGATGCCGTCGGCGGCCACCACCAGGTCCGAACTCAGCTGATGCTCGCCGTCGGCGCCGCGGTACGTCACCGTGGCCGGTTCGCCGTTCGCCTCGCCGGGAGAGATCGCCGTCACCGGGGCGTCGGTGAGGAGCTCGGCGCCGTCGGCCGCCGCCAGGAGCGCGGAGTGGAGGTCGCGGCGGTGCACACCGCAACTCCCATTCGGCGCGCCGTCGCCGCGCGGGGCGGGGATGCGCATCAGCCAGCGGCCGCGGTGGTTTTGGTTGCCCGCCATGAAGACCTGGAAGCCCGCGTCCCTCACGGCCGTGCCCGCTCCGATCGCGTCGAGGGCCGCCATCCCGTTGCGGGTGATGGCCAGGCCCGCCCCCACCTCGCCGAACGCGGCGGCGCGTTCCACGACTCGGACCCGCCATCCGTGTCGCAGCAGCGAGGCGGCCGACGCCAGCCCCGCGATCCCGCCACCGACCACAGTGGCTATCGGGGTCGTGTTCATTTAACGCCTTCTCAGGAATAGTTGTCACCACCTACGATCCAACCATGACGACGACCCCGTACCGCTATCAATCCCCCGATGAGGACAGTGCGCGCTGGGACGGGTTTCCGTTCCGGGACGGCGACATCGTCATCAGCACGCGGTCGAAGAGCGGCACCACGTGGATGCAGATGATCTGCGCGTTGCTGATCTTCCAGACGCCGCGGCCGCCGTCACCGTTGTCGCGGTTGTCGCCGTGGCTCGACAGCCTGATGGCGCCGCGCGACGAGGTCGTGGCGGCGCTGGAGGCGCAGGGACATCGGCGGTTCGTCAAGACGCACACGCCCCTGGACGGGATTCCGGTCGACGAGCGCGCGACGTACATCGTGGTGGCCCGGAACCCGCTGGACATGGCGGTCTCGCTGTACCACCAGGGAAACAACATCGACCGCGAGAAGGTGCGGGAGCTGACCGGCGCGGCGGAGCCCGCCGAGCCCGCGAAGCCCCGGCCGCCCCTGCGGGAGTGGCTGCTGCGGTGGATCGACAGCGACGCCGATCCGCGAAAGGAGATGGACTCGTTGCCCGGGGTGATGTGGCACCTGAGCGACGCCTGGCGGCGGCGCGGACAATCCAATGTGGTGTTGGAGCGGTACGAGGATCTCCGCGCCGACCTGGACGGGCGGATGCGCAGTCTCGCGGGGAGGCTGGGGATCGAGATTCCGCCGCGATGGGACGAGCTGGTGGCGGCGGCGGGCTTCGCGGCCATGAAGCGCCGCACGGCCCAGCTGATTCCGGGGGCCTCGGGGGTCTTCAAGGACCCGAAGGCGTTCTTCCGCAAGGGAACCAGCGGCGGCGGACGGGAGGTACTCACCGACGAGGAGTTCGGTGGGTACCTGGACCGTGCCGCCGCGCTGGCTCCCGCGGACATGTTGGCGTGGCTGCACCGTCAGGCGGGCTGACGGCGGGCCTTCAGGCTGTCGGCGATGAGCAGGGCGGCGGGGATGACGCCGGCGACGAATCCGCTGACCCCGATCATGGCGATGTTGACGGCGACCCATGCCAGCACGACCCAGCCCATGTATGCGGGGAGAGGTTCACCGCGCTTGGCGAGCCGGGATATCAACAGGCCCAACATGATCATGATGACGGCGAAGCCGCCGGGCAGCGCCCAGTAGTAGGTCATGGAGTCCTGGCCGGCGCGGTGGCTCCAGAGCCCGCCCGACAGCCATTGGCTCCAATAGGGATTGATGGAGAAGAACAGGATGTGGAGGCACGCGATGGCGGCCATGGTGTAACCGCCCCACAGGGCGAGCCGACGAGGTTTGATGGCGTTTGTCATGCCACCCAGCGTGCGGCGGCGGGGGCCCCGCTGCCTCACTCGGCGCGGGGAACGGCCTCCCCCGCTCGGGGGAATCGCGTGGGCCGGTGGGGTTGTCGACAACTCGCAGTCGGAACGCTACTGTCGATGTATCGGATTGACACAGCCCCCCGTCGTCCCATCACTTTAGGACTCCGCCATGACCGACGAAGCAGTCGAGATCGAGTTCCCCAATCCGACGGACAACAACGGTTGTCCCAAGGTTCGCTATCTGCCGACATCCACCACAAGGGTCGTCATGTGGATCGTCCAGGTCGTGGTGGCCCTGGACTTCGGGTCCTCGTCGGCCTTCAAGCTGCTGAGCGAGCAGACCACTGTGGAGGGTTTCCGCGCCACGGGGTTCCCCGACTGGTCCCGCTACGCCATCGGCGCGTGCGAGCTGGCCGGGGCCGTGGCGATGTTCGTCCCGATCCTCACCGGACTGGCGGCGGTGTGCCTGGTGGCGCTGATGATCGGCGCGACCGCTGCCACGGCACTGGGCGAGCAGGCGTCGGCATGGCCGGTACCGGCGGTCACCCTGGTGGTCGTGGCGGCGCTGGCGTGGTGGCGGCGGGACAGCCTGTCGCGCCTGTACCGCAGGGTGATTCACCGCCAGATCGACGGCCTGCACTCGTTCAGCAGGCCGTCTCGCCGCGGCGACGCCGCGGAGGACTGATCACCACCCGCGCTTGGCGAGCTTCTCTTCCTCGGGGAGGGTCTGCACGTTGATGCCGACCATGGCCTCTCCCAGGCCGCGCGACTCCTTGGCGATCACGTCCGCGTCGTCGTAGAAGGCGGTGGCCTTGACGATCGCGGCGGCGCGCTTGGCGGGGTCGCCGGACTTGAAGATGCCCGAGCCGACGAACACGCCCTCGGCGCCCAGCTGCATCATCATCGCGGCGTCGGCGGGGGTGGCGATGCCTCCGGCGGTGAACAGCACGACCGGGAGCCTTCCGGCCCGCGCCACCTCGGCCACCAGCTCGTAGGGGGCGCGCAGCTCCTTGGCGGCGGCGTACAGCTCGGTGCCGTCCAGTGTGGTCAGACGCTTGATGTCGGCCCGGATCTGGCGCATGTGGCGGGTCGCCTCGACGACGTTGCCGGTGCCGGCCTCGCCCTTGGAGCGGATCATCGCCGCGCCCTCGGAGAGTCGGCGCAGCGCCTCGCCCAGGTTGGTGGCGCCGCACACGAAGGGAACGGTGAAGTTCCACTTGTCGATGTGGTGGGCCTCGTCGGCGGGGGTGAGAACCTCAGACTCGTCGATGTAGTCGACGCCGATGGACTGCAGCACCTGCGCCTCGACGAAGTGGCCGATGCGGGCCTTGGCCATCACCGGGATCGACACCGCGGAGATGATGCCGTCGATCATGTCGGGGTCGCTCATGCGCGACACGCCGCCCTCGGCGCGGATGTCGGCGGGGACCCGTTCCAGGGCCATGACCGCCACGGCGCCGGCGTCCTCGGCGATCTTGGCCTGCTCGGCGGTGACGACGTCCATGATGACGCCGCCCTTGAGCATCTCGGCCATCCCGCGTTTCACGCGCGCAGTGCCCGTGGTGCTTTCGGTGGTGGGCTGTTCGCTGGACACGGCGGCGGGCTCCTTGAGGTCGATATCGGGTCGGACACTGCCATCCTAAACAGGCGACGGCCGTCACCCCACGGTCATGAGCCGCCCATCGCCTGCGTTCTTGATCACCTTTGTCCCGTATGGGGACGGCGGCATCAGAACGCCTCAAAAGACACGGGTGTGCGGGTGAAGTCGTCGCGCCAGTCCGCCAGGAACGGCTCGTCGACGGTGCCGCGAAACAGGCCGACCAGGAACCGCGCGGCGCCCGTTGGGTGGGCGTCGCCGCGCTCCAGCGCCCGGTTGCACACCACCGTCGGCCAGTCGTTCGGCGGGCCCTGGGTGACCCAGCAGAAATACTCCTCGTTGTCCATCTCCGCCCACGGCAGCAGGCCGCCCGGCTCCGGGTAGAGGCCGTAGCCGAAGTCGGGGACGAACTTGTCGCGCCACAGGCGCAGGCCGTCGCAGGCGCCGCGCAGATTCGCCACCCAGGACGCGGCGTCGGGCGCGTTTGTCGGATGCATCAGGCGCACCCACTCCTGGAACACTCCATAGGGGAATGCTTGGGTCAATGCCCTGAAGTCGTCGGGGACGCCCAGGCCGAGCGCCTCGGACAGCGGCGCCCAGTCGATGGTGGCCCGGCCGCCGTCCCAGCCGGTGAGCCCTCGCAGGTCATCGACAGCCGGATTCGTTGACACCGTTGAGGTCCCCCGCGTTGATGATGCTGGCGTACAGGAAGGTGTTCTGGTCGCCCTCGACCAGGAGGGTCACCGTGCATGGTATGTACTTGTGGACGGTGTACACGGGAACGACGCGGTAGAAGATCGTTTCGCCGCCCTCGGCGCGCTGCTTCACGATCGACTCGTAGTTGGTGTACATGTACTGATTCGGCGAGTGGTACAGCGGAACGAAGTTGCGTTTCTCCTTGTTGCTGCCGCCCAGGGAATACGCGATCAGGTGGCCGCGGTCCATGTACCTCTTGCGGCCCGCCGGGTTGGCCCGGCCGCCGCCCGTGCCGTTGGCGATGGTCTTGCCGCCGTCGTAGCACGCCTCGGCGCCGGTCGCCCTGCCCGCCTTGCCGCCCGGCGGCACCTGGAGGCCGCCGTAGCTGATGCCCGGCTGGTGGCCCATCGCGGCGCAGTCGGAGCGCTTGCCGCTGGAGCTGTCGGCCGGGCTCGGGGTGGCGCTGGTGCTCGGGCTGGGACTGCCGCCGGGGCTCGGGGTGGTGGTCGGCTGCGGGTTGTCGTCGGGTCCCGGGTCCTGCGGGGTCGGCAGGTCCTCGGGGTCGGGGTAGTCGTCGAGCCGCGCGGCCTCGTCGGCGGCGTCGGCGATCATCTTCTTGATGTCGCCGGTGACCACGGCGCGGGCCACCGCCAACGCCTCGGCCCGCACCGTGTACGTCTTGGGTTTGTCGGACGGGGGAATGTAGTACGACGCCGAGCACGTGGTCTCGCCCGTGCCGTTGGGCTTCATGGTGACGGTCTTCTCGCAGGTCTGCACGAGCGAGCCGTCCAGGGTCATGGTGATGGTGATCGCCGCGTGCACCGGCTGGTCCGCCTTGACGTACGGGCTCGACGACGACACCGTGTTCTCCATGGTCACGTTCGCGGTGCAGCCGCTGTTCGAGCACGGCGCCAGCGTGATCTCGCCGTCCAGTGTGAACGTCACCTGCGAGTCCAGCGCCTTCTTCAGGTCCTGGAATTTCTTCTCCAGGTCGTCCATGAATTCGTCGATGTGTTCGCGGGGCACCCGGTCGATGTCGATCTTGCCGTTGTCGTCCTGGAGGGCCAGCACCTGGTGGTCCGGGGAGTCCGCGACGTAGGCGGTGTAGTTGTCGGTGCGCATGGCGGTCGCCTTGTGGCCGTTGACGGTGGTGGTGTCGCCGCGCCTCACCGGGGCCGCCAGGGCGTCGTCGTAGACCTCGGACGACAGCGCCGAGGGGTTGAACTTCTTGGCGAAGTCGACGCCCAGGAAGTCGGGGTCCACCTTGACCCAGTGCTTGCCGTACTGCTCGAGGGCGTCGGCGGGTGCGCCCTGGTCGGACCAGAAGCTCTCCGATGCCCTGGCGAAGCTGCGCTTTCCGCTGGTCAGCACCTTGACCTTCTCGCCGCCCACCTCCACGGTGCCGCGCATCGAGCCCAGATTGGACACCCGGAGGTCCAGTGTGGCGTCACCGTCGTCCAGTTTGTAGTCGCCGGTGACGTGCAGCATCGGGGTCAGGGCCAGATAGGAGGCGCCGGTGGTGGTGTCGCTGGCGTTCTTCCATTCCCGGCTGCCGGTGTCGTCGAGGGGGCTGCGCTGCGACGGCAGGAACGCCAGCACGATCACCAGGCCACCCGCGAGCGCGAGGCTGACCAATATGGTCAGCACGACGCGCCGAACCCTGCGCGGATCCAGGGGCGGTCGCCGGGGTGGCGGCGGCATGAAAATCGGGGGCGGGGTGGTCATGACCGGGCCTTTCGCGCATTTCCATGTGTCACAACAACATCGCGTTCAAGCGTATCGTGTCCCGTTTTGTCGCCGATTGGCCAAACTGCCAATAATGTGAATTTCCTGCCCCGGTATCCAAACGTCCGGAGACTGAACCCACCGTTCGGCCACTTAGTATCGGCGCCGGACCTATAAATCTTGGGAGGGTGCGGGGACGTGAAAATCGACTTCCTGGTGCACACGCTGTACAACATCGGGGGCACGATCCGCACCACCCTGAACACCGCCGCCGCGCTGGCCGACCGGGGCCACGACGTGCGGATCGTGTCGGTGTTCCGCCGACGCGACAAGACCGTCTTCCCCATCGACTCGCGCGTGGCCACCACCAACCTGATCGACGAGCGGTTCCAGGCCGCCGACGCCGACGCCGCCGACCTGCTGTCCGCCGACGCGGAACTGGCGGCGCGGCCGTCCAAGATCTTCCCGCCCACCGAGCCGCGCGCCCAGCAGTACCACCGGCTCGCCGACGTCCGGGTGGAGCGGTATCTGCGCGGCACCGACGCCGACGTCATCGTCGGGACCCGGCCGGGCCTCAACATCTATATCGGCAAGTTCGCCCCGTCGCGCGCGGTCATCGTGGCGCAGGAACATCTGGCGCTGGACCATCATGGACGACGGCTGATTCGCCGTCTGTATAAGATGTACAAGAAGTTCGACGCCGTGACCACGGTGTCCGAGGCCGACGCGAGGGACTACCGCCGCGCGATGCCGCGCATCGCCTCCAGGGTCAGCCACATCCCGAACTCCGTGCCGCCCACCCCCCTGGACCCGTCGGACGGCATGTCCAAGCTCATCGTCGCCGCGGGGCGCCTGGAAGAGGTGAAGCGATACGACCTGCTGTTGCGCGCCTTCGCCAAGGTGCATCGCCTCCACCCCGACTGGCGGCTGCGCATCTACGGGCACGGCAACCACTACGCCGCGTTGAAGGCGCTGATGCGCGAGCTCAGGCTGCACAACTGCGCGCGGATGATGGGGACGTACGCCCCGATCGACACCGAGTGGGCCAAGGGCGCGATCGCGGCGGTCACCTCGGACTTCGAGGCCTTCGGGTTGACGATCGTGGAGGCGATGGACTGCGGCGTGCCCGTGGTGGCCACCGACTGTCCACAGGGACCCGCCGAGATCATCTCGTCGGGTGTGGACGGCCTGTTGACCCGCCCCGGCGACGTGGACGCCTACGCCGAGGCCCTGGTCGCGCTCATCGAGGACGACGAGACCCGGGTACGGATGGGGCGGGCCGCCCGCGAGACGGCGCGGCGCTATCACCCCGACCGCGTCGCCTCGGAGTACCTGGAGCTGTTCGAGCGGCTGCTGGCGGCCAAGGGCCGCGCGACGGCGGTGCCCGGCGAACCGAGACGCTCGCAGGTCGACGACGCGGTGTCGTGCGTGTCGCATTCCTTCTCGGACATCACCTTGATGTTGCCGCACAAGGAATCGGTGACGCTGGTGCGCGGCAATCGCTCGATTCCCGTCGGTGCGGAGCTGGACGCCGAGGCGCTGTCGGCGCTCGACGAGGGCGTCTGGGCGGTCCACGTGGACGGCGCCGCAGCCCGCGCCGATCGCGTCGACTCCCGCGAACTGCTGCGCCGCCCCGCCACGGTGCCCCCGACCATCGCCGTGCCGTTCGCCGACCAGGGCGAGCTGGCGATTCGGGTGTGGCGCCGCGAGGTGCTCGCGGAGTTCGACTCCGCCGACTGGGACGGCGCCACGCTCACCGTCGCGGGGACGCTGCTCGGGGCGTCGCCGTCGGAGGCCACGGCGGATCTGCGGGCGCGCGGCGGCGCGGGCGAGGACGTCAAGGTGGGCCTGGGGATCACCGACGGGCGGTTCAGCCTCACCGTCGACGCCGCCCGCCTTGCCGAATCGGCCCGCTCCGAGCCGACGTTCTGGAACCTGTGGCTGACCCTGGACGGGCGGCTGGTGCGCGTCGGTCGGATGCTGGACGACATCGCGCAGCGCAAGGACCTGGAGCGGCTTCCCCCGTGGTACGCCGGTTCGGGACCGTACCGGCGGGTGCACCCGTACTTCTCGGCCCACAATGAACTGTCCATCAAGGTGTCGGTGGAGACCGCCTACGACCTGTGACGGTCACATGCGCAGGAAGATCACCTTCCACTTGGCGCCGTCGCCGTGGGTGGTGACCTTGATGTGATAGTCGTCGGAGTCGACGTTCCCGAGCGTGATCTGGCCGCTGCCGTCGGCGGCCCTGGTGCGAAACAGCGCCCTGTCGGGCTTGGATTCGCCCGCCTCGTACAGGTCGACCTTGAAACTGAAACCCCCACCTCGGGGCGCCTTCTTGTTGCCCGAGACCTCGTAGGTGACCGAGTAGTCGCCGTCCAGCGTGATGTCGTCGGACTTGCCGCTGCCCGTGCCGTTGAGGACGTTCTCGTCCCGGCCCGCGGGCGGGCGGCTGTCGTCGTCGACGGAACCGCGGTCGTGGCGGTCGTGGACGGCCACCACCAGGGTCGTCATGGTGATGGCCACGGGCGCCGCGAGCACCGCCAGCACGATGGCGATGATCGCCATGATCTTGTGCGACTTCAGGATGCCGATGATGCCCAGGATGATCGCGGCAACCCCGAACAACGCGCCGAGCGGGATTCCCGCGAACGGGATGAACGCGATGAGCACCGCCAGCGCGCCCAGCACCAGCGCGATGACGGAGACCAGGTTGCCGCGCTGCCCCCCGCCCGGCCGGGGCGGCACCGCGCGCGGCGGGTAC
>NZ_DASQPW010000116.1:0-8731 GCF_035643755.1 Stackebrandtia sp.
GATGGCAAGCCCGCGTCGATATTCGGTGGCGGCGCCGTCGTGATCGCCGCACGCGAGCGTCGCGTCGGCCACGCCCAGGGAGGTGTACGCCTCGCCAACGCGGTCGCCGAACTCGAGACACAGCTCGCGGGCACGGACGAGATTGTCGCGGGCGATGTGGAAATCTCCCGTGGCCAGCGCCGCCCTGCCGAGGGCGTGCAACGAGTGCGCCTGGCTGAGGCGGTCGCCGACCTCGATGTCCAATGTGAGCGAGCGCCGGGCGTACGACAGCGCGGCGGCCTTGTCGCCCGTGCGCCCCGCCAGACGCGACAGGACGATGAGCACGCTTCCCTGCCCACCGCGGAAACCCAGCTCGGCGTAGATGGACAGGCTGTGTTCCAGATCGCGGGCCGCGGCGGCGTATTCGCCGCGTTCGACCTGGGCCTGTCCCAGGATGTGCAGCGCCTGGGCCTCGGTGAAGCGCTCGCCGATGTCGCGGGCCAGGGCCGCCGCCCGCCGCGACTTGTCGACGCTGGCGGTGTAGTCGGCGGCGCTGAAGACGTCCTGCCCCTGCGACAGCAGGCAGTTGGCCTCCCCCTTGCGGTCGCCGCAGCCCTGGAACAGCGCGAGGGCCTCGCCGGTGAGCGCGGATGACGCGTGATGGTCGGCGGTGGCCCGCGCGATCTCGGCCATGCCGCGCAGCGTCCACGCCTGTTGGGCGACGTTTCCCAAGGCGCGGTACAGGTCTAGGGCCTCGTCGTAGGCGGCCCTTGCCCGATCCCACTCGCCGAGTGCCCGCGTCAGGCGGCCGATGCCCGCCAGCGCGTCGGCGGCCATGGTGGTGCCCGCGTCGGCGTTGGCGTGGGCGATCTCGAAGGCGCGCAGGCCATCGGGGTAGGTGGCGAGGTCGTGGAGTCGATCGCCCAACTGGTTGGCGAAGCTGGTCATCGCCTGCCCGGCGACGGGCAGCCGGAGGCAGTTGACCAGTATGGACTGTTCGGCGAGGAACCAGTCGACGTCCTTGCCGCGGGACTCCATGAGGTCGCGGTAGTGCGCCAGCAGGCGGGCGTGCGCCGCGTCGCGCACGGTGGGCGGGGTCGGCAGGCGGTCGCGGGCGAAGTCGCGCAGCAGGTCGTGCATCACGTACCTGCCGCGCCGCACCTGTTCCAGCAGGCTCGCGGACGACAGCTCGCGGAGCAGGCGCCGGGCGGCCGCCTCGGTGGCGTCGAGCATCGCCGCGGCGGCGGGCGCGTCGAAGCTCGGTCCGGGGTGGACACCCAGCAGCGCGAACGCCTCGGCGACGTCGGCGGACAGGTCCCGCAGCGACCACGACAGCACGGTGGACACGGCGGCCTCGCCGCTGTCCAGGTCGAGCATCCCGAGGCGATCCGAGGCCAGCTCCTCGACGTATTCGCCCATGGTGGACTCGGCGAAGGAGGCGCGGAACCCCGCCGCGGCGATCCGCAGCGCCAGGGGCAGCCGCGCGCACAGTTCGGCCAGCCGCTCCACCGCCTCGGGCTCGGCACCCACGACGCCGTCGCCGAGCAGGTGGCGCAGCAGCTCCAGGGATTCGTTGCGGCCCAGACGGTCCACGAAGATCTGCCGCGCTCCCTCGCGAACGGCCAGGCCCGCCAGGCGGTTGCGGCTGGTCACCAACACCAGGCAGCGCGGCGCCGACGCCAGCAGGGGACGCACCTGGGCGGCGTCCACCGCGTCGTCCAGGATGATCAACAGCCGCCGGTCGGCCACGCGGCGCCGATACTCCGCCAGCGCGGGCTCCAGCTCGTGCGGAATCCGCTCGCTGGGCACCCCCAGCTGCCTCAGCACCTGGCCCAGCGCCTGGTGCGCCTCCAGGGGCCGCTGCCCCGAGAACCCCTGCATGCGAACGAAAAGCGTCCCGTCGCCGAACGCCTGGCGCACGCGGTCGCTGTGCGCCCAGCGCACGGCCAGCGCGCTCTTGCCCACCCCGCCGCCGCCCGACAGCGCCGAGATCACCGCCGCACCGCCGCCCATCTCGTCCAGCAGACCGTCCAGTTCGGCGAGTTGTTGCTCGCGGCCGACGAAGCCGGTGACGTCCATGGGCGCGAAGTCGATCGCCGCGCGCGGCTCGGCCGCCTCCGTCGATCCCTCCGCAAGCGACAGTTCGGCGTCGTCGTTGAGCATCCTGCGGTGCAGGAGCTTCAGCTCCTCCCCGGGCTCCCGCCCGACGTCGTCCACCAGTCGGCCGCGCACCCTGGTGTACTCCCCCAGCGCCTCGGCGGCCCGCCCCGTGCGGTACAGCGCCAGCATCAGCTGCCCCGCCACCCGCTCGTTCAGCGGATGCTCGGCCACCGCGGCCATCAGCTCCGGCAGCAGTTCCGCGTGTTCCCCGCGCGCCAGCCGCAGCTCGTTGAGCTCCACCGCCGCGAGGAAACGCCGCTGCCGCAGGTGATGGGCGATCTCCCCCAGCCACGGCACGTCCAGGTCACCGAACGGCTCCCCGCGCCACAATCCCAGCGCCTCGCGCCACAGCGCGATCCGCCGCCGCGCCCCCTCGGCGAGCCGCGCGTCGGCGGCCAACCGCGCGAAGCGGTGCATGTCCACGGCGTCGGCGTCCACGTCGAGCTGGTAGCCGCCGCCGCGCCGGGTGATCGCCGCGGCGCCGCCGCCCAGGTCCTTGCGGATCCGCGAAATGTAGCTGTGCAGGGTTTCCCGCGCCCGCTGCGGCGGTCGCTCGTGCCACAGCCGATCCACCAACTGGTCCACGGTGACGGTCTTGCCCGCCTCCACGGCCAGGATCGCCAGGACCGCCCGCCGCCGCGCGGGCCCGGGCGCCAACACCACCCCGTCCCGCACCGTCTCCACAGTGCCCAGTACCCGTAGCTCGATGTCCATGGCGGCCCTTTCCCCGCAGACGGGGTTCGCCGAAAACTCCCGCGACCAGCGAAAACAAGGATCTCACACGTTTGACACAAGTCGATCCATGCAAGGTGGCGACAACGTAACGAAACATTCCCATACGACTTGGAGGACGGACGAATGTCGCACAGGGACGCCGTGATCGCACTGCGGCAACAGATTCGCGACGCCAGCGCCGCCGTCGACGGCGGCGGGCTGGCCAGGGCGCTGGGCGAGGTCCACTTCGTCACCACGGGCGGACGTGGCGACATCAGGGTCCTGATGTCCGCCAACCGAACCCTCATCAAGATGGCGCTGCGCCCGGGCACCCTCGATCGCCACGATCGCGAGAGGGTCGCCCGCGGCATCCTGCGCACCATTCAGGAGGCGGAGTCCGTCCTCCACGACGCCCTCGACTCACTCAAGGAGACGCGCGCATGCGCATGAGCGAATTCCACGAGCAGTTCAAGGCCGCCAACCAGGGCTTCCAGGAGGCGTACGAGCAGCGGGCGCGATCAGCCCGGGACACCGACACCGAGGCGATGTCTCCCAGCGGATACGTCACGGCGAGCATGTCCGGCGACTTCCGCCTCACCGACCTCGGGATCCACCCGCAGGCGTGGGAGATGGAGGAGCTCACCGAGGAGCGGCTGTCGGCCGAGGTGAAGGGCGCCTACAACGCCGCGCGCCAGGCGGTGAGCCAGCGCTACACCAGGATGGTCCTGGGCCGCCTCGGATCTTCCCCAGGGGACCAATGACGAGGCGGGGCCGCCCGCGCTAGTGCGGCGTGATGGACTCGTCGGCGGACTGCTTCTCGATTTGCAGCAGTTGTTCCGCGATCGCGTCCCCCGCGTTTTCGCGGGCGGTCGGGTCGGTGAGGCCGATGTCGTTGGTGACCTGGTTGTAGGCCCAGTTCTTGAACTGGGTGTCCTGGTCGGCCCCCATCAGCGTCTTGTCGAAGAGGGCCTGATCGGACGGGTCGGTCTTGAAACCCTTGATCCCCTCCTTGAGAAGCCCGTACTTGACGGCCGAGTTGAGGAAGTTGCCCAGGACGGGCGCGCTGGTCACCAGCGGAGTGCCGACGAAGGTGTCGTACAGCGAGCTGGACGTCAGATACACCGAGTCGCTGACGAGGGTCTGGGTGTCCTTGTCGGTTTGGAGCGCGGCGTAGATGTCGCTGAGTTTGCTGCCGTTGAGGCGACCGACGAGCTCGGCGTGCGGGGTCAGCGCGTTCGTGATCGCGTTTTGGCGGTTGGTGGGGTCGCCGCCCTCGGCCCCCGCCTTCGCCGCCGAGGCGCTGGCGACCAGCTCGCTGTTGGCCAACAGGACCGCCGCGTTGGCCTTGTCCTTGGACAGGTACGACAGCAGCGCCTTCGTATCGCCTTCGAGGGTGGAGTCGTTGACCTCGTTGAGGGACAGATGGTTCTTGTGGAGGTACGGGATCCGATCGGCGGAGGCGGAATGCAGGTCCCCCGGCGTCAGGATGCGGTGGACCTCGTCCATGTGGACGGCCAGGACCTTGGTGAGCGACCGCTTGAGACCGTCCCCGCCGTCGTCGTCGATGAGCTTCTGGTTGTCGGGCTGGGCGGCGAATTTGATCAGCGTCTTGGTCAGCTGGACGGCGTCGGGAGAGTCGGCGTCGGCCGATCTCTCCAGCGCCGACGACAGGGCGTTCTGGAACGACGTGTCGGTGTACGTCTTGGTGCCGTTGGGGTAGACGTCGCTGGCCGCGGTGTACTTTCCCGCCTCGATGAGCGTCGTGAGCTTCTTGTCGTCGTTGAAGAAGTCGGCGAATCCGTTGTCGGAGTTGCCAACGGCGGTGAGCAGGTTGGTCAGCTCGACGCGTCCCGTGGAGCCGCCGAGCTCGTTGGTGTTGTGCGACTTGAACTTGTCGTACTCCGCGTCCAGCGACTTGCGCAGCACCACGGGGTTCTGCTTGGCGTGGGTGAACAGCTCGCTGACGGCCTTCGACTTCGTCGGGTCGGTGATCGCCTTGGACAGCGCGACGCCCCAGGTGTTGGCGCGGGTGGGATCGGAGGTTCCCCCCGCGAGGATCTCGGCCAGGTCCTGGTCGCGCTTGTTTCCCTTGTCGGTCTTGGCCTCCGTGGGGCCCTGCAGGAGGCTGACGAACTTGTCGGTGCCGATGGTGTCCAGGAACGTCTCGTCGAACTTCTTGTTGCCCCTGTTGGCGTCGATGAGCTGCTGGATGCGCTCGTCGTTGCCGGGCACGGGCGCCCCGACGGGGTTCACCTCCTGCCAGGTCCCGTTGAGCCGCATCGCGAGTTCCCTGGCGTCCCTGGTGGGATCCTGGCCCGCCGCGGGGTAGGTCAGCGGCGGGGTCTCGTTCTTGGGCGTCGTGGAGTCGATCTTCTCCACCTGCGGCTCGGCCGTGGTGAACGCGTTGTCGGCGTTGTTGGCGTCGGTGACCGACTGTGCCATCAGGCGATTGGCCTTGGTGGCCAGCTCGATGTTCTTCGCGTGGTTCTGTTTGGCCTCTTCGCTGGCCTTGCCGTACGGACCCCACAGGTCGTCGCGCCAGTGATACTCCACGGTGCCCTTGTCGCGGTCGAAGTTCGCGCCGGGGATCGTCTCGGCGATTCCCGAGCCCTCCTTGGCGGTCTTTTGGGCCTTGGTGAGCCCGTCCGCCAGGGTGATGGCGTGGTTGCCGATGCGGTGGGTGTTGTCGGCGATCTCGGTCAGGCTGGTGCCGTGCCCCTGCAGATTCTGGTGCGAGGTGGTCCCGTCGGCCGACGGCCACACGCCGGGCACCTGGGAGGTCAGGCCGTCAAGCTTCTCCGCGTGGATCTCGGTGGTCTTGGAGGCGTTCTTCAACGACTCTCCGTGCGACCTGATCTGCGCCACATTCAGCTTCTGCAACTGTCCAAAGTCCACAGTGTCTCCACACACGACGGCCGC
This sequence comes from Stackebrandtia sp., assembly GCF_035643755.1. Lineage (NCBI taxonomy): Bacteria > Bacillati > Actinomycetota > Actinomycetes > Glycomycetales > Glycomycetaceae > Stackebrandtia > Stackebrandtia sp. Next base: position 5,773 of record NZ_DASQPW010000116.1, read on the forward strand.
GACGGCACGGTAGGGGTAAGGGGATGGGACTCAAACTAACAGCGCGCCCAGAAAATGAAAAGACTCACATTTGCGCCATGCCCATATTCGACACGGCCGCGAACCCCACGCGGGCACGAGAAATCGCCGCCCCGGCCTTGGGGGCCGGGACGGCGTACGTCGGAGGTTATTGAGCCGCCGCGGTGCGCGAGCGGTGCATGGACAGCACGTACTCGACCAGGTTGATCAGCACGCTCTTGGTCGACTCCCGCTGGCGGGCGTCGCAGGGCACGATCGGGGTCTGAGGGGCGACGGCAAGTGCTTCGCGCACGTCCTCCAGGCCGTGCCACATCTTGCCTTCGAACTGGTTGACGGCCACCAGGTAGGGCAGGCGGCGGTGCTCGAAGAAGTCGATGGCGGCGAAACTGTCGGCGAGGCGGCGGGTGTCCACAATGACCACCGCGCCAATCGCGCCGCGCACCAGTTCGTCCCACATGAACCAGAATCGCGTCTGGCCGGGGGTACCGAAGAGGTACAGGATCAGGTCATTGTCAATGGTGATGCGACCGAAGTCCATGGCGACGGTGGTGGTGCTCTTCTGAGCCACCAGCGCGTTGTCGTCCACTTTCTCCGATGCCGAGGTCATGATGGCCTCGGTCGTCAACGGCGTGATCTCGGAAACCGATCCCACCAGGGTGGTTTTTCCGACACCGAAACCTCCGGCGATCACTATCTTCGCCGAGGTCACCCGTCCGTTTGATGGGCGGTCAGCCACGTTCACAGCCTCCGAAGTCCACTAAGTACGCGTTCGAGCAGTTCAGTCCCGACCGCGTCTTCGCCGTCGGTGAATCCCGCCGGTTCGTGCACCGCGAGAAGTCCATCCGCGGCCATGTCGGCCACGAGTACGCGCGCCACACCCAGGGGCATCTGCATGCGCGCGGCGATCTCCGCCATGGACTGCAATCCGCTGGTGCACAGCCCGGCGATGGTCTGTTGTTCTTGGCCTGCGAGGAAACCACCGGACCTGCCGCGCGGCGTTGTCTCCACAAGCGCTTCCATGGCGATGTCGAGCCGAGGCCGAGTACGACCGCGGGTCACCGCGTATGGACGCACCAAGGCGCCCGTACCGACCGAATCATCACGATCGAGAACCATCGCTACTCCCAACACTGGGACCCAGAAGCGGGCGCCCAGTAATCTGGCATAACAGCCACATGTAAGTGAAAACCTTTATGTACTTTGTTCAATCACAGTCGCTCGACGTCACGACTTTACCGTGTGGCCGCCGTCAGCGCACTCCCTCGTTGGAAGCGCGCGCTTCGGGGGTCAAAGCCTGACCGACCCGATCGACCAACAACGCCATTTCGTACCCGACCTGTCCCACATCGCAAGTGCGCGATGCCAGGACGGCGAAGGACGATCCGTCACTAATGGACATAAGGAACAGGAATCCGTTGTCCATCTCCACAACCGTCTGGAGCACCGCGCCGCCCTCGAAGCAGCGCGAGGCGCCCTGGGCAAGGCTCACCATGCCCGAGGCCACCGCCGCCAGCTGGTCCGCGCGGTCGCGCGGAAGGTTGCGGGAAGCCGCCATCAACAGGCCGTCCGCCGACACCGCGACAGCGTGCGCCACGCCGGGAACCCGCTCGGCGAATCCCGCCAGCAGCCAGCCGAGATCCTGTACGCCGGTCTGAGTAGTCATTAGCGCTCCTTGCCTGCCCAACTATCCGTATTGTGCCTCATCGGGAACCATCGCCTCGTCCACGTTGGACTCCGCGGTGGTACGCCGACAACAAACCCCGGACTCCCTCGGGATCCCTTCGGGGCTTTGGAATCACGGGTTCGCCGGCGTCGGGCACCTCCACGGAACCGGGGATGAGCCGCTCCATCGGCCGCCTCCTCGGCAATCCCGAATCGGTGGCGTCGTCGCTTTCCAGGTTTCCAATGTTCGCGGCCACTTGCCATCCTCGGTCGGCAGGGGTCTGCCAGCTCGAATCGGGGGCTTCCGCGTCGCCGCGGGTTCCCACCGGATCGAAATCGGGGACGACCGGTGGCTCGGGTGCCTTTCCGATCTTACGGCGCTGCGGCAGACCGCTCCCCCCTACCTCCGGTTCGGGTTCTGCCGGGGCGCTTTCGGCGACCGGCTCGGCAGGTGGGGCGGGGTCGGGTGCGGGCATCGAGGAGGACGCCGCGAAGCCGCGCCACTCGGATGCGGCCGACGCGGGGGGCTCGGTGGGCTCGGCCGTCTCGCCCGGAGCCTGCGCATCGGCCGGGCGCGGCGGCGGGGTGGTCGCCTTGAACCAGGCCGACTCGACCTCGCGGAAGATCGGCAGCTCCATGGTCTCGTCCATGGCCGGCGCGCGGGTGCTGTCGGCCGCCACCGGCTCGCTGGTGCGCGAGCCGTTCGCCGAGGTCGGCCAGGACGGCGGGGCGTCGGTGGCGGGCTGCGAACCGTTGGAGCGGCCGGTGCCCGGCGCCTCGGGGCTCAGCGGCGTGGCGTCCAGGCGGATCATCGGCAGCGCGACCGGGCCGGTGTACTCGGCCGGGTGCTCGGCGACGATCTCGCCGGTGACCTCCATGATCTTGCGCCGCGGGTTGGAGTCGTCATCGTCGCCGTCGCCGGGATAGAACGACACCCCGCCGGGGCGCGGCTCGTCGCCGTTCGGCGCCGCGGGCTCGAAACCGTTGTAACCATTGTCACTCGCCGAGTGCGGCGAGAACGGCTCCACGTGGTCCTGATCCGGCAGATCCAGCGGCTCGAAGAGGCTGTGCGGCGCGTCGAGGCCGGCCGCCGCGACCGGCGAGGCCGGGGACGCCCCGTGGTGCGGGGCCGGCAGCTCCGCCGGGGGACGCGCCCCCGGTCCGGGCCACGGCTTGGAGCCGCGGGAGTTGGTGGGGGCGGTGAGGATCGCCTTGGGCAGCACCACCTCGGCGACGATGCCGCGACCGCCGCCGGGCTGCAGGGTGACCCGCAGCTTGT
>NZ_DASQPW010000117.1:0-30049 GCF_035643755.1 Stackebrandtia sp.
GCACCCGCGCCGTCCGCCCGGTCGCCGAACACTCCGCCGCCGGCCGTGTCATCCGCGGCGGGACGCCCGGCGAGCCGCACCGCGGCGAGCCGACCGAGTTCGTCCGCAAGCCCAAGGACAGGCACGGCGATCCCGACACCCCCAACCGCGCGGTGATCCGCAATTCGCTGGCGCTGCCGGTCGCGCCGCCGACCCCACCCGAGCCCGCACCGGCGGCGGGGGTGGTGCGCGCGCGGCGTCACGTCGAGCCCGAACCGCTCGACCACGACCCGGGCCCGTACCTGACGAACTACAACCTGGGCCGGGGCCAATGATCGCGGTGCTGTCTTGAAATGGGAGTCCTCGCCGATCGACTCAACACCATGACCGTGCGGGTCTGCTCGCCGGACGACACGGTGCGGCTGTACCTGACCGGCGGAGGCCAGCTGCACCTCGAGTTCGCCCGGGGATCGCTGCTGGAGCACACCGAGTCGTCGCTGTCCAAACAGCTCAGCCACGTGTGCACGATGGCGGTGCGCCGCCGGCGCCAGGGCATGGCCACCGCCGTGCGCGAGGCGATCGCCGACATGGACTCCGACGAGGACGACACGTTCACCCGCCAACCGCCGCCCACCCGCGCCGCGCCGAGCGAGCCGCCCATCACCGCGCTGGGCCGCTCGCCGCGCTCGCTGGTCACGGTGCGCCGGATACCGGGCGCCATATTCGATATCAAGGTGCGCAAGGGAACTCTGGCGCGATTCAACGCCGAACAGGTGATCGCGGAGTTCCACGAGGCGTTCAACGCCGCCGCGACCGACTACAAACGCCAGGCGGCGGCGCTGCGGAAATCCGGCGCCGCCCGAGGGAGTGCGCCGTGAACCACAAGCTGTCCATCGCGCTGCGGGCCCTGGCCGAACACTCGGGGGCCTGCGCCGAACACGCGCGCCTCGCCGACGCCGCCGCGCGCTACCTGTCCGAGCTGACGCTGCCGTCCGACACCTGGGGCGAGTTCGGCTTCTCATCCACACTGGACGAGCGCTGGGCGGCGTCCATCGACGCCCGCTCCGGCGACCTGGCCGAGCTGCACCAACGCATCCACGGAGCGCACCAGACCCTGCGCGCCGCCGCCGAGGCGTACGCCGACGTCGAGGACGAGCACGGCCACCACATCAGGGTGCACGTCAATCCGGACTCGGCGTCCGCCGACGCCCCCGGCGACGCGCGCGGCGACCTGCCCGACGCCACCCACCCCGGCCCCGACGCGGCGCCGGTGCTGCCCGACCCCACCGTCAACCGTGACTGCCCCGGAGGTGAGGCGCTGTTGGCCTGCCGTGAGGAAAATCTGTCCACATTGAAGCGTGCGGAGGACCTGCTCGACGAGTCGGGCCGGCTCGACTTCACCGCGCCCAGCGTGTATCTGCGCCGCCTCGCCGGGCTGCGGCCCGGCGCCATCGGCGGCCGGTCCACGGCCCTGACGGCGCTGTCGTCCGCATTGGACACCATGCGCCACGACCTGACCGGCGGCGGCGACGCGCTCGCCGACAGCTGGGAGGGCGCCTCCGCCGAGTCCTTCGCCGCCCACAACGCCGCGACCGGCGAGCGGCTCGACGGCGTGGTCGACTCCCTGGCCTGGCACGCGAGCGAGGCCGAGGAGCTGTGGCGGCTGCTCGACGGCCTGGCCCGCGACGTCGCCGAGGCGGTGTGGGGCCGCGTCGAGACCGTCGGCGCCTCCCGGATCACCCGGATCCGGTCGGCGGTGTCGCTGGTGGAGGACGCGCGCGGCTACACCCTGGACGCGCCGGCGGCGCACCCGATCTGGGGGAGCCTGTCCGACGGCGAGATGGACGCGGCCGTCCAGGTGCTCTACAAGCGAGTGTGGTACCTGGCCAACGCCATGTCTCGGCTGGTCGCCGACGCCGGCGACTCGGCGGCGCAGCGGCTCGACCCGGCCCACCGCCCGCCCGCGGACGCCGGGTGACATCGGGCGGTAAACCGTCGAAACCCGCGCCCGCTGTGACATGGTGAGCCCATGACCGAGCGGGCGGCACGGGGGTTCCACAATGGTGCGTAACCTGGCGCGCAGGGTGGCCGCCGCCCGCGCCGAGGCCGTCCGGTACCTGCGCGTGGAGACCACCGGCGGCATCATCCTGCTGGGCGCCACCGTGGCCGCCCTCGTCGTGGCGAACTGCGGCGCGTCCGGGTGGTACCACCGGCTGTCCGCCACGGTGGTCGGTCCGCACGCGCTGCACCTCGACCTGACGGTGCAGGGCTGGGCGCAGGACGGCCTGCTCACCGTGTTCTTCCTGGTGGCGGGCCTGGAACTCAAGCGCGAGTTGATGTCCGGCGAGCTGTCCACCCTGCGCCGCGCCCTGCTGCCGGTGTTCGGCGCCGCCGGCGGCATGGTCGTGCCCGCGGCGGTGGCCGCGGTCGTGGCGGCCGGCACCGGGCACGCCGGCGACGTCTGGCCGGTGCCCACCGCCACCGACATCGCCTTCGCCCTGGCGGTGCTGGCCGTGGCCGCCAGCGCGCTGCCGCCCACGGTGCGGGTCTTCCTGCTGTCGCTGGCCGTGGTGGACGACCTGGGCGCCATCATCCTGATCGCGGTGCTGTTCACCGGGGCGATCCACCTGTTCCCGGCGCTGTTGGCCGCCGGTTGCGTCGCCTTGTACTGGGTCGGGCAGAAGCTCGGCTTCCGGATGCTTCCCGTCTACATCGGACTGGGGGTCCTGGCCTGGGTGGCGACCCACGCCTCGGGCATCCACCCCACCATCGCCGGTGTCGTGCTCGCCTTCGCCACCCGCGGCAACCCGATGGACCCCGACGACGAGAGGCCCGCGCCCGCGCTGCGCCTGGAGCATGCGCTGCAACCGATCTCGGCCGGCATCTGCGTCCCGGTGTTCGCGTTCTTCGCCGCCGGCATCTCCCTCAACGGCGCCGACCTGCTGGCCTTCGGCGCCGACCGGGTCGCCGTGGCCGTGGTCGCGGGCCTGCTGATCGGCAAGTTCCTCGGCGTGTACGGCGGCACCCGGCTGGCCGTGGCGACCGGCCTGGCGTCCGTCCCCAGGGGAGTGAGCTGGCGCGATCTGGCCGCCGTGTCGGTCCTGACCGGCTGCGGCTTCACCGTCAGCCTGCTCATCGCCGAGCTGTCCTTCCCCGACCCCCACCAGCAGGACCGGGTGAAGGCGGCGGTCCTGCTGGGCTCGGTCCTGGCGGCGGTGATCGCGGCGCTGCTGCTGCGCCGCCGAGTCAGGCGTCGGGAGGAAAACCCCCACATCGGACGGTAACCTGAGGCGATGCGAAGCCGGCGCGCCATTTCCGAGAACCAGGTCCTGCTGGACGGCCCCTGGCGGCACCGCTTCGTCGACGCCAACGGCGTCCGCTTCCACGTCGCCGAGCTCGGCCAGGGCCCGCTTGTCCTGCTGGTGCACGGCTTCCCGGAGTTCTGGTGGGCCTGGCACCGCCAGATCGTCGACCTCGCGGGCGCCGGCTACCGGGTCGCCGCGGTCGACCTGCGCGGCTACGGCGCCAGCGACAAGCCCCCGCGCGGCTACGACACCTACACCCTGGTCGGCGACCTCACGGGCCTGATCCGCGCCCTCGGCGAGCGCGAGGCCGTGCTGGTCGGCCACGACCTCGGCGGCCTCCTGTCCTTCGCCGCGGCCGCCTTCCACCCCGGCAGCGTCCGCCGCCTCATCGTGCTGTCGGCCGCCCACCCCCTGCGCCAGCGCGCGGGCCTGGTCGTCGACCCCCGCGGCCAACTCGCGGCCAGCCGCCACCTGCTGGCCTTCCAGCTGCCCGGCTTCGAACACGCCGTGGTCCGCGAGGACGCCTCCATGGTGGACAAGCTGATGCGCGGCTGGGTCGGCGAGGCCCACCGCGACACCCCCGAGTTCGCCGCCTACGTCCGTGCCTGCCGCGACGCCATCCAGCTCCCGCAGGCCGCCTACTGCGCCCTGGCCGCCTACCGCTGGGCCCTGCGCTCGGGCGTGCGCATCTCGGGTCGCCGCTTCGTGAAGCTCCTCCAGGAACCGATCAGGGTCCCGACCCTGCAACTCCACGGCGCCCGCGACACCTGCCTGCTGCCCCGCACGGCCCAGGGCTCGGGACGCTACGTCTCGGCCCACTACGAATGGCGACTGCTTGACGACGTTGGGCACTTCCCGCAGCTCGAGCGCCCGGAGCTGATCACCGGGGAGATCCTGCGCTGGATCAAGGAGTAGCCCCTGGTCAGAGCCCGGCGACCTCCGCGGAATGTTTAAACGTGTCGCAGTTTGGTAACACCTGCCCCCCAACCCTTGACAACGTTGCATAAAGGCGGGAGCGTCGCACCGAAAGTTGTTCACTTTATTGACTTGGAGGACGACGTGAAGCGACGTGGTTTCCTCGCGGCCGCCGCGGTGCCCGCCCTGGCGCCGCTGCTGGCGGCGTGTTCCGGCGACAGCAAGAACCAATTGGAGATCTTCAGCTGGTGGACCGGACCCGGTGAGGAAGAGGGTCTGGCCAAGCTCATCAAGATGTTCAAGGAGAAGTACAAGGGCGTTGACTTCAAGAACTCCGCGGTCGCGGGTGGGGGCGGAGACAAGGCCAAGGGCAAGCTGGCGGCGCGACTGGCGAGCCACAACCCGCCCGACTCGTTCCAGGCCCATGTCGGCGCCGAGATGTTCGACTACGTCGACAACAAGGTGCTGGACGACCTGACCTCGTTCATCAAGGACAACAAGTTCAACGACGTGCTTCACCCCGCCACGGTGAAGAACATGACGCAAAAGGGCAAGATGTACGCCATCCCGGTGGACGTGCACCGCGCCAACCTGCTGTGGTTCAACCCCAGCGTCCTGGAGAAGGCGAACGTCGAGCCGCCCAAGACCTGGGAAGACCTGATCAGCCAGAACGCCAAGTTCAAGAAGGCCAAGCTCATCACGCTGGCCACCGGCGCGCAGTGGACGCTGCTGCAGCTGCTGGAGACCGTGCTGCTCGGCCAGCTCAAGGCCGACAGCTACCGCAAGCTGTTCAACGGCGGCAAGGACTGGACCGAAAGCGACGTCGTCGCGGCGCTCAACGTCTACGCCGACGTCCTGAAGATCTCGGACATGAAGCACCACGCCAGCGACTGGCAGCCGCAGCTGGACAAGGTGGACAAGGGCACCGCCGCCTACGCCGTTGTCGGCGACTGGGCGTACGCCTACCTGGCCACCGCGAAGAAGCGCAAGTACAAAGAGGACTACGACGTGGTCGTCACCCCGGGCTCCGACGGGATGTTCGACTTCCTCGCCGACGCCTTCACCCTTCCGTCGGGTGCCCCGCATCCCGACAACTGCAAGAAGTGGCTGAAGGTCGTCGCGTCCAAGGAGGGCCAGATCCAGTTCAGTCTGGTGAAGGGCTCGCTGCCCGCCCGCAAGGACGTCGACGCGTCCGAGTTCAAGGACTACCAGGCCTGGAACTCCAAGCAGTGGACCGACCCCAAGACCGAGGTCGTCCCCTCGCTGGCCCACGGCGCCGCCGCGGGTCCCGCCTGGTCGACCAAGATCACCGACGCGCTCGGCGAGTTCACCACCGGCGGCAAGGCCAAGGACTTCGCCGCGAAGGTGCAGTCGGCGTACGAGAAGTCCCAGAAGTAAGACACGATCGGCTAAGGTTGGCGCGCCGCGAAGTACTGGGCGCGCCAACCGTTTGACGCCAAAGGAGAGACCCGTGCGGCGAATCCGCAAGTGGGGACCGGGATTGCTCCTGATCTCGCCTTCCCTTGTGCTGCTCGCGGTGTTCGTATACGGCTTTTTGGGCTGGAACATCCGCGTCTCGCTGACCACCTGGCAGGGCATCAACCCCAGCTACGACAGCGCCGGAATGAAGAACTATTCCGACCTGATGGACGACTCCATCTGGTGGCGCGACGTCCAGCACGTCCTGATCTTCACCCTGGTCTTCGTCGGCGGCGCGCTGCTCCTGGGCTTCTTCCTGGCCCTGCTGATGGAAAAGGGCATCAGGGGCGAGAACCTCTTCCGCAGCATCTTCCTGTTCCCGATGGCGGTGTCGTTCATCGCCACGGGCATCATCTGGAGCTGGCTGCTCGACAACGGCGAGGGCAGTAACCTCGCGGGCATCAACAAGCTCTTCTCCGCGGTCGGCCTCAACTTCCTGGAGAACGACTGGCACAAGGCCGACTCGTCCTGGGCCATCTCCGCGGTGGCGCTGCCCGCGGGCTGGGCGCTGTCGGGCTACATCATGGCGCTGTTCCTGGCGGGCATGCGCGGCGTCCCCGACGAGCTGCGCGAGGCCGCGCGCGTCGACGGCGCGGGCGAGTTCCGGGTCTTCTGGCACGTGGTCCGCCCCATGCTGTGGCCGACCGTGATGGCGGCGGTCGTCATGCTGATGCACATCTCGCTGAAGACCTTCGACCTGTTGTACGCCCTCGACTACAACAGCCCCAAGCTCGAAACCCCGGCCCTGTACATGTATCGCGACATCACCGACGGCTACTACTACGCCAGCGGCGCCACCATCGCCACCGTTCTGGTGTTCGGCATCGCCGTCATCATCGTCCCGTACATCTGGTACACGATGCGATCGGAGCGCCGCTCGTGAGCATGATCCGTACGAAATGGTCGCGCCCGGCGCTGATCACCCGCTACACCCTCCTGTTGGTGTTCGTGGTGATCTTCCTGATGCCGATCTACGTGGTCCTGGTGACCTCGTTCAAGTCCCCGGCGGAGGTGAGCGTCCCGGACATGTGGAGCCTGCCGCACCACCTGTCCTTCGACAACTTCATCAAGGCCTGGGACCAACCCGCGATCCACCACGGCCTGCTCAACAGCATCCTGATCGCGGGCACCTCCGCGATCGTCTCGTCGTTCCTGGGCGCGGCCAACGGTTTCGTGCTGTCGAAGTGGCGCTTCCCCGGCGCGGACTGGGTGTTCCCGCTGATCCTGTTCGGCATGTTCATCCCGTACCAGGCGATCATCATCCCGATGACGCAGTTCTACAACGACGTCGGCCTGTGGGGCAACGGCGAGGCCACGGGCGGCCTGCTGGCCCTCATCCTGACCCACATCATCTACGGCCTGCCCATCACGACCCTGATCTTCCGCAGCTACTACGCGGGCGTGCCCGACACCATCTTCGACTCCTCCCAGATGGACGGAGCGGGCATGCTCCGCTCCTTCTGGCACATCGCGCTGCCCCTGGCGATCCCGGGCTTCGCGGTGAGCATCATCTGGCAGTTCACCTCGGCCTGGAACGACTTCCTGTTCGGGCTGGTCCTCACGACGGACACCAGCTCCTGGCCGGTCACGATCGGCCTGAACAACATCGCCGGCGTCCAGACCATCCCCTTCGGACAGGCCATGGCCGCGGCCCTGATCGCCAGCCTCCCGACCCTCGTGGTCTACATCATCCTGGGCCGCTTCTTCATGCGCGGCCTGATGGCGGGTGCCCTGAAGGGCTGAGCGCGATCGGCCGGCGTCAGCACCTCGGAAGAGGCTGGCCGAAACGCGATGCGTGACGCGCTCAAGGAGAAATTCGCGATGGGCGGGAACGGCGTGGCCTTAGCGAGGCGGGGCCGCGTCAGCAGCAGAGGCCGAACGCATATCGAGGCGATCGGGACGATGGACCACGGCGGGGGCGCTCCGATGGCCCGGGACACCACGGTCTACGCCGACCCGGACAATCAGCTCACCGGAACCCTGCTCACCCAGACCGGGTTTTCCGGCCCGGATCCGATGCGCCTCATCAACGACTTCTGGACCACGCTCTACCAGGCGACCTGAAGGGCCGAGCCCGCGTCATTCGAGCCCGACCCTGGCGACCATCCGGCGCGCCAGGGTCTCGGGGTCGGCGTCGTCGGCCAGCGGGGAGCCTTTCAGCGCTCCGTCCAGCCACAGGGACGCGAAGCCGTGCACCAGCGACCACGCGGCGAGCTGGGTGTCGGGGCCGCGCCCCGCCGTGGCGCCCGTCCGCAGCTTCGCGGCGGAGCCCTGCCTGGCGGCGGCGAGTCGGGCGTCGTCGGCGCTCAGGAGGTCGCCGCGGAACATCACCTTGAAGTGGCCGGGATTGCTTACCGCGAAACGGACGTAGGCCACCGCGATCTCCCTGAAGTCCGGGCCCGCCGCCTCGAGCTGGTCGGCCAGTAGCCCGAACGCCTCGGTGGCCAGGGCGGTCAGCAGCCCGCGCCGGTCTCCGAAGTGGTGCGCGGGCGCGGCATGCGAGACGCCCGCGCGGCGCGCCAGCTCGCGCAGGGACAGGGTTTCGACGCCACTTTCGGCGATGTGCTCGGCGGCGGCCTTGAGGAGCGCGGGGCGCAGGTCGCCGTGGTGGTAGGTGCCTTTGGCCATGGGCACATTGTGACTCATATGAACTTGCCATTGACAAGATTGCGAGGCCAATATAATCTTGTCACCGTCAAGATTGATAAGCGTCGATAAGGAGACCCCCATGGTCCCGCTGTACGCACTCGTCATCGTCACCGGTTTGGCGCGGCTGTCGGGTTGGCTGGGCGTGCCCTGGCTCGACTCCTGGACACACTCCACTCAGGTCGGTCTCGCCGCGATGTTCCTGTTCACGGCCAGCGCCCACTTCACTCAGCCGCGCCGCAAGCTCCTGATCGCGATGGTCCCGCCCCGGCTGCCCCGCGCGGCCACGCTGGTCACCGTCACGGGGGTCCTGGAACTCGCCGGCGCCGTCGGCCTCCTGGTGCCACCCACCGCCCGGCTCGCCGCGGCGTGCCTGGCGGTCCTGATGCTGGTGATGTTTCCGGCCAACGTCCGAGCCGCCCACGCCGACCTCGGCATCAAGACCATGCCGCTGCCGCTGCGCACCCTGGTCCAGCTGGTGTTCATCGCCGCCTGCGCCCTGGTCGTCGCGGGCTAGAGCCGATCCAGCCACTCGCCTTCGCCGAGGCCGTGCAGCAGTTCGCGGTAGCGGTCGATCTTGACGCGGTTGAGCTTGCCGACCGCGTCAAGCAGGGCGAAGTAGTGGAGCGTGTTGAGGAAGTCGGCGTCGGTGACCTCGGCGTTGGGGGCGTCGATGCGGGCGTCGAATTGGGAGTCGGGGACGCGCCATTGACCGTAGTTCTCGTCGAGGTAGCGCTCGGGCGGGTCCGGGACGAACTGGGGGCGGCCCAGGAATTCCACCGTGGTGAGCTCGAAGGGGGAGTTCCACCAGCGGGTGGCGGTGCCGTCGTGCCAGACCTTGCCGTCGGTGCCGAGGTAGTGGGGGAAGAGGTCGACCATCATGCCGTTGTCGTGGTTGACGCGCAGGCGGTCGGTGTTGAAGTCGATCTTGCGGACGTTGAAGGCCGCGTCGGCGTCGAAGGCGCGTTCCAGGTCGGCGGGGGAGATCTCGGAGGTGAAGAAGCCGAGGTCGATGTCCTTGTCCCAGCTGATGAAGCCCGAGTCGCGGACGTAGCCCAGGAGGGTGCCCGAGATCAGGAAGCCGCGGACGCCGAGGGAGGCGAACTTGGCGTTGAGCTGTTCGAGGGCGATGGCCGCGCGGGGCTCGAAGGCCGAGTCGTCGGGGGTGGACCTGGTGGCGCGGATGGGTCTCAGGGCGCCGTGGCGGATGCGGCCCAGGCGGCGGCGCAGCCGGTGGGAGCGCAGAGCCTGGAGGATGATCGCCTTGCGCAGCAGGGCGCGGGCCTCGCCGTGTTCGCCCGCGACGCTGGCGGCGCGGGCGACGGAGTTGAGGAGCAGGACCACCTGGTGGCAGCTGCGGGGGCTGTCCCACCACAGGGCACGGATCTGTTGGTAGTCGGCGGGGCGGCCCATCAGGGAGCGCAGCTCGCCCCAGAGGCGGGCGTAGCGCCACAGGCCGCCGCGAATGGCGTTGACCAGGACGTCCCTGGCCCCTTCGCGGTCCCCGGCGGTGCGGACCCGGCGGGCCTCGGCGAGGCGCTCGACGGCGAGCCGTTCGCGTTCGTCGGCGGTGTCGGGAAGGGGACGGGGAAGCGTGGCTGACACTGGTGCGGCTTTCTGTCGGGTCACTTGGTTTTGACGAGGGCGGAGGCGATGGAGTCCTCGCCGGCCCTGCGCAGCTCCTCGGCGGAGCCCTCGCGGTCGCCGTTGCCGAGCTTCTTGAATGCGCGGCGGATCAGGTGGAAGCGGAGGTATTCCGGCCAGGTGGTTTCCACGTTGGGGGCGTCCTGCTCGATGAAGGCGTCGAACTTGGGGTTCGGGGTGCGCCAGTCGCCGTAGTTCTCGGTGAGGTAGGTGTCGGGGTCGGCCGGCAGCGGCAGGTGGAGGCCCGAGATCTCGCGGGTCTTCACCTCGAAGGGGCTGTTGGCCCAGCGGACGAAGACCGCGTCGTGGTACATCTTGTCGCCGTCGCGGTAGAAGCGGAAGATGTCGATCGGGGAGCCGCCGCGGTGGACCAGGCCGAGCTTCTTGGTGTGCGGGTGCACCACGTCGAAGTCGAAGCGGGGGTGCTTGGAGAACAGCGCCACCAGCGCGTCCAGGTCGAAGTCCTCCTCGCGGATCCCGACGTCGATGTCGTTGTCGTGGGACAGCGGACGGCCCTGGCGCACCAGGCCCAGAACCGTTCCGGCGGCGATGAAGTAGGGGATTCCCGCGGACGTCAGGGCCTCGTGGAGGTCCTCGAAGGCGCCCCAGGGGCTCTTGCCCTCCAGGTTGGAGTCGACGATGGGGGCGTCGAGGCGGTGGCCGGAGCGCAGCAGCTCGATGGCGTCGAGGTAGAGCCGGCTGGCGTCGTCCACCTCTCCGGCTCGGGCGGCCGCGGTGGCCAGCTGGCGCACCGCCTTCAGCAGGTCCTCGGGCTCGTGTGGGAGGGAGTCCCAGGCGGCGCGCAGCCGCCGGTACTGCTCGGCGGTGTCGCACAGCTTGGCCACGGCCCACAGCACCTGGCCGGTGCGGGGGAAGCGCCTGATGGCGTCCACCGCGACGGCGTCGGCGTCGGCCTGGTCCAGCACGCGGTACCCGTAGGTGACCATGCGGGCCACGCACCCGGCGTGGGAGGGCTGCAGCATCCGCCCGGCGCGGGCGGCGCGCAGCGCCTCGTCGTACCGCCCATAGTAGGCGTGGAAGTCGGAGTGGACCTCTTGCAGCCCAGGCGATTCCGGGAAACGTCCGTCCAGCGTGGAGAGCGTGTCGGTGAGCAGGTCGTCGGCCCCGGCCCGAAACACCGCGCGCGCCGCCACCAGCGCCACCGACAGATGTCGCGTCGGGATGCCGCCGCTGCCGCGGATGAACTTGGTGATCTCGTCCTGGCTGGAGTTTTCACTCAGGTACTTCAGGGCGGCGTAAGTGCGCACCGCTCCCGGGGGAAGGGCACGATACAGGGGCGCGCGACTGAGCACGCGCACCACTGTTCGTTTCGCGGAAATCGGCATGACTGTGAATTCTCAACCTCGGTCTGGCTGAACGATACGAGCGTAGTCACGCCCGATGAAGTTATATGTGCGTTCCGTTTAGAACGTGCGGTTGGCGCGCTCCAGGTCCTCGGCGAAGTCGACCTCGATCACGGGGTGGTGGGAGATGTCGAGCGCCTCGATCTTCACGCCGTCCTTTTCGATCGCCAGCTCGATGCCGCGCTCGAAGTAGTCCTGCGCCTCGCACTCCTCGAGCCGCTTGGTGAGCAGGATGCGGTCCGACGAGGAGATGAAGTTGATGCCGACGGCCTCGCCCAGCGGGCCCTCGGTGATCTTCTTGGACAGTTCGTTGATGTAACCGTCGGAGTCCAGTGTGTACTTGACCTCCTCCTCGGCGACCGAGGAGGTGTTGACGCACACGAAGGAGCGGTCCATCGCGATGTGCGGCAGCAGGTCGTCCAGCACCTTCTCGTCGAAGACGACATCGCCGTTGAGCCACAGCACGCCCCCGGGGCCGGCGATGTTGAGCGCCTTCAGCAGGCTCTTGGAGGTGTTGGTGTCGCCGTAGTCCTGGTTGTACATGAAGCCGACGTCGGGCGCGGCCTCCATGATCATTTCCTTCTTGAAGCCGACCACGAGGTGGATGGAGTGGCGGCTGAAGCGCGCGGTGAGGTGCCGCAGGGCGCGGTGCAGAATGGTCTCCCCGTCCGACAGCGGTGTCAGCGGCTTGGGGTGCGGACGACCCAGTCGGGATCCGACTCCGGCGGCGAGGATGACGATGTTGTTGGCCACGAATTCTCCTTCACAAAGGCATGGGTGCGGCAGCCCGAATCGACGAGGGATGAACCACCAAGCGTCGAGCGACTATATCACCGGAGCCTGGCGCGACTACCGGCGTGTTTACGCCATGGTCGCCGAAACGCCGCCTTACGGACCACCAAAATTTGATCAGATGTCGAGTCGATGCGCGCCGCGGGTGGGCCTCCCGTCGTAGAACTCGGGTTGCGGGAGATCGTTGGCGTCGACGGACTCGGTCACCGCGTCGATCACCGACACCACGGAGTCGGTGTGGGCGAGGGCGATGACGCTGCCGCCGAAGCCGCCGCCGGTCATCCGGGCGCCCACGGCGCCGCCCCGCAGCGCCGCCGACACCGTGAGGTCCACCTCGGGAACCGTGATCTCGTAATCAGCCATCATGGACAGATGGGACTCGGTCATGAGCCGCCCCAGGCGTTGCGGCAGGTCCTTGGGGGCCTCCTCCAACAGGACGGCGGCGTCGTTGACGCGCTGGTTCTCGGTGAGCACGTGCCGCACCCGGCGCCGCAGCACCAGGTCGGGCAGTCCGATGTAGGTGGGATCGGTGACGTCGCGCAGGCTGGCCACACCGAGGATTCCCGCGGCGCGCTCGCAGTCGCGGCGGCGGTCGGCGTACTCGTCGTCCACCAGCCGGTGCGGCGCGTTGGTGTCGATGATCAGCGTCGTGAGGTCGTAGCGCTCCTCGAGATCGAACGGCAGCCGCCTGATTTCCCTTGATCGGCAGTCCATGTGGATGATCTCGTCGGCGTGGGACATCAGGCTGGCGGTCTGGTCGAGGATCCCGGTGGGCGCACCCACGTACGAGTTCTCCGCCTCCTGGGCCAAAAGCACCATCTTCTCGCGCGATATCTCCACTTTGTACAAGTCGCACAGCGCCCCGATCACCGCCACCTCGAGGGCCGCCGAGGACGACAGCCCGGCGCCGACCGGCACGTTGGAGGCGATGGAGATCCGGGCGCCGCCGATCGGCTCCTTGGCGATGTTGCGCAGCGCCCACACCGCCCCGGCGACGTACGCGCCCCACCCGTCCACGGCCTCGGACTCCGGCAGCGTCTCGGCCACCCGGGTCGGCCCGAAGGTGATGGTCTCGCCGGTGGCCTCGGAGTGCACCCGCCAGGTGGGGCTGGAGGAGCGCTGCACGGCGGCCACCGTGTAGTAGCCGATCGCGTGCGGCATCACGAAACCGTCGTTGTAGTCGGTGTGCTCGCCCAGCAGGTTGATCCGGCCGGGCGCGGCCCACATCAGCTCGGGGGTGCCGCCGAAGGTGAGCCTGAAACCGTTGAGGGCGCGAGCTTTCAGGTCATCCACGCTGGTAGAACTCCCAGGCGTCGGCGATGATGTCCTCCAGCGCGGGCCTGTCCGGGCGCCAGCCCAGGTCGCGCTCGGCGGCGGCCGACGACGCCACCAGGGTGGCGGGGTCGCCGGGGCGGCGCGGGGCGTCCAGCGCCGGGATGTCGCGACCGGTGACCCGCTGCGCGGCGGCCAGCACCTCGCGGTTGGAGAAGCCGTTTCCGTTGCCCAGGTTGTAGATCCGGTGCCGGTGGGCCTCGGCCTTGTCGACGGCCAGCAGGTGCGCGCGGGCCAGGTCGGCGACGTGGATGTAGTCGCGCACGCAGGTGCCGTCGGCGGTGTCGTAGTCGGTGCCGTAGATCTGGAGCTTGTCGCGGTCGCCGGCGGCACAGGCCAGGATGATCGGGATCAGGTGGGTCTCGGGGTCGTGGCGCTCGCCGTGCCACAGCCCGGAGGCGTCCTTCCAGGCGCCGGCCACGTTGAAGTAGCGCAGGCTGACGGCGGCCAGGCCGTGGGCGATGGCGTAGGAGGTGATGGCGTAGTCGGCGGCGAGTTTGTTGGCGCCGTAGGTGCTGGTGGGGCGGGTCACGGCGGTCTCGGTGACGGGGAGCTCGGAGGGGTTGCCGTAGACGGAGGCCGAGGACGAGAACACCAGGGTGCCCACATCGGACTTCCGCATCGCCTCCAGCAGCGCGAGGGTGCCGGAGACGTTGGCGTCCCAATAGATCTCGGGCTTTTCCATGGACTCGCCGTTGGCGATCAGGCCCGCGAAGTGGAACACGCCGTCGAAGCCGGGGTCCAGCACGTCGGCGGAGTCCTGCACCCGGCCGCGCTCCACTGTGGCGCCCGCCGGGATTCCGTTGGCGTCGTTGGTGGCCAGGTCGTCGAGCACGACGACCTCGTGGCCCCCCTCCAACAGCATGGTGGTCACGACGGACCCCACATAACCGGCGCCGCCGGTGACCAGATACTTCATTCCGCCTCCCGAAGTAGCCGCGCCGCCTCTTCCGGCGCCACGTCATTGACAAAAGCTCCCATGGCCGATTCCGAACCCGCCAGGTATTTCAACTTACTGGGGGCCCGGCGAATGCTGAACAGCCGCAGGTGGGTGTGGGCCAGGTCCCGGTCGGCGCGCACCGGCGCCTGGTACCAGCCCGAGATGTACGGCAGCGGGCTGCCGAACAGGCAATCGAAGCGCCGCAACACGTCGAGGTAGACCTCGCCGAAGGCGTCGCGGTAGTCGTCGGGCAGTTCCGCCAGGTCGGCGAAGCGTTCGTGCGGGTAGAGGTGCACCTCGAACGGCCAGCGGGCCGCCACCGGCACGAACGCCGTCCAGCGGTCGTTGGACGCCACGACGCGGGTGCCCTCGGCGCGCTCGGCGGCCAGCACCTCGGCGAACAGGTTGGCGCCGGTGCGTTCGCGGTGGGAGCGCGCCGCGTTCAACAGCTGCGCCGCGACCGGCGGCACGAAGGGATATCCGTATATCTGCCCGTGTGGATGGTGGAGGGTGACGCCGATCTCCTCGCCGCGGTTCTCGAAGCAGAACAGGTACTCCACGTCGTCCATGTCGGACAGGCAGCTGACCCGGTCGGCCAGGGCGTCCAGCACCACCCGCACCCGCGCGGGTTCCAGCCGCGCGAAGGAGGCGTCGTGGTCGGGGGTGAAGCACACCACCTCGCAGCGCCCGGTGGCCGGGCGCCGGGGCGACAGCGGGTCGTCCACGGCGCCGTCGGCGATGGTGCCGCCGAAGGACGGGAAGCGGTTCTCGAAGACCGCGACCTCGTATGAGGGGGCGGGGATCTCGGTGGGATTGTCGTCGGTGGTGGGGCACAGCGGACAGTGCTGAGTGGACGGCAACAGCGGGCGGCCCTGGCGCGCGGCGGCCACCGCCACCCACTCGTCGCGCAGCGCGTCGTAGCGCAGCTGGGCGGCGGGCGGTCGCGCGGGCAGCCGCCGGCGGTCGGCGTACGCCTCGCGCCCGGCCCCGGGCGCCGCGTCGTAGTAGTTCAGCTCGCGGCCGTCGGCCAGCTTGATCGTGCTGCGGGTCGTCACGCGGCGTCCTCCTCGTCCTCGCCGGCGATGATGAGCCGCCCGACCGCCTCGCGCAGCGCGCCCCGCGCCGGGCCCGGCAGCCCCGCGTCGGTGACCAGCACGTCGGCCTCGTCCGGCGCGGCGATGGTGCGGATGCCCACGATCTCCCACTTGGTGGAGTCGGCCAGCACCACCAGCTTGCGGGCCGCGTCGATCAGCGCCTTGTCGGTCTCGGACTCCATCAGGTTGGGGGTGGTGAAGCCCGCGGTGGCGCTGACGCCGTGCACGCCGAGGAACAGCATGTCCACGTTGATGGACTTCAACGACGCCACGGCGAACGGCCCCACCAGGGCGTCGGAGGGGGTGCGGATGCCGCCGGTGAGGATCACGGTCTGGTCGGTGCGGCCGGAGCGGTAGAACACGTCGGCCACCGGCACCGAGTTGGTGACCACGGTCAGGCCAGCGACGCCCACCAGGTGCTGCGCCAGGGTCCAGGTGGTGGTGCCACCCGACAGCGCGATGGCCTGGCCGGGCTTCACCAGCCGCGCCGCGGCGGCGGCGATGGCCTCCTTGGCCTCCTTCTGCCGCACCGACTTGGCGGCGAAGCCGGGCTCCTCGGTGGAGCCGATGTCCACCGCCGTGGCGCCGCCGTGCACCTTGGACACCAGCCCGCGCTCGGACAGCGTCTCCAGGTCGCGGCGGATCGTCATGTCCGACACGCCGAACTCGTCGACCAGCTCGGCGACCCGGACGGCGCCGCTGCGCCGCACCCGCTCGGCGATCACCGCCTGGCGTTGAGGGGCCAGCATGGGCACTCCTTGGATAGGTCTCGGGAACTCGATCATAAACGCACACGACTAAACACGCCAATGTGGGTTCCGTCGCCCCTCGCCGCCAACGGCAAGGCTGAAACGTCCGGGCCGATCGGCTGGGGCAGAATTGCCGCATGATCTCGACCGATGCCGCGGGGGAGCCGACCCGCCGTCCGCGGGTGTTTTCCGGCATCCAGCCCACCGCCGACTCGTTCCACCTCGGCAACTACCTGGGGGCCCTGCGCAACTGGGTCCCGATGCAGGACACCCACGACGCGTTCTACTGCGTGGTCGACCTGCACGCCATCACCCTCGAACACGACCCCAAGCAGCTGCGCCAGCGCACCCGGGTGGCCGCCGCCCAGCTGTTGGCCATCGGCATCGACCCGGCCCGCAGCACCCTGCTGGTGCAGTCGCAGGTGCCCGAGCACCCGATGCTGACGTGGGTCCTGCAGTGCCACACCGGTTTCGGCGAGGCCGGGCGCATGACCCAGTTCAAGGACAAGTCGTCCAAGAACGAGCGCGTCACCGTCGGCCTGTACACGTACCCGATCCTGATGGCCGCCGACATCCTGCTGTACCAGGCCGACGCCGTCCCGGTCGGCGAGGACCAGCGCCAGCACCTGGAGCTGTCGCGCGACCTGGCGCAGCGCTTCAACCACACGTACGGCAACACCTTCACCGTTCCCGAGCCGCACATCATCAAGTCCACCGGCACCGTCCAGGACCTCGCCGAGCCGTCCAAGAAGATGTCGAAGTCGGCGTCGGGCCCGGCGGGCATCATCGACCTGCTGGAGGACCCGGCCCGGATCCGCAAGAAGATCAAGTCCGCCGTCACCGACACCGGACGCGAGATCGTCTACGACCCGGACACCAAGCCCGGCATCTCCAACCTGCTCACCATCTACTCCACGCTCACCGACACCCCGATCGACAAGCTCCAGGACCAGTACGCCACCAGCGGCTACGGCGACTTCAAGAAGGACCTGGCCGACATCGTCGCCGACTTCTGCGCCCCGATCGCGCAGCGCACCAGGTCCTACCTGGACGACAAGGCGGAGCTGGACAAGATCCTCATGGTGGGCGCCGAGAAGGCCCACGCCGTCGCCGCGCGCACCCTGTCCAAGGTGTACAAGCGGGTCGGATTCCGAGAACCGGTACGGGACTAGGGGAATCACCATGCTCACCATCGGCGTAGCCATCCCCATCCCCGACCCGTGGGGTCCCGTCCTGGACGCCGCCCGGGCCCGCACCGGCGACCCGCAGGCCGTCCACGTCCCCAGCCACGTCACCCTGCTGGGCCCCACCGAGATCGCCTCCGACGGCCTGGGCGAGGTGGAGAACCACCTGGCCGCGTGCGCCGCCGAGCACCACCCCTTCGAGCTGCACCTGCGCGGCACCGGCACCTTCCGGCCCATCACCGAGGTGGTGTTCGTGACGGTCGCGATGGGCATCAGCGAGTGCGAGACGCTCGAGTCCGCGGTGCGCACCGGCCCGCTGGCCAAGGAGCTCAACTACCCGTACCACCCGCACGTCACCGTCGCCCAGGCCGTGGACACCCCGGCCCTGGACGCCGCGTTCGAGGAGCTGGCGGACTTCGAGGCCCAGTTCACGGTGGACGGATTCGTGCTGTACACCCACGACGACGACGCCACCTGGCGACCACGCCGGGCGTTCGGCTTCGGCGCCGCGGCTCGATGGGCCACCATAGACGCGTGAAGTTTCCCGATGTGGAGGCGCTGCTGGACCGCGCGGTCGAGTGGCTGCGGGGAAAGTCGAAGCGGTTCGACCACTTCTGGCGCGCCCAGGAGCGGTTCTTCGAGGTCGACGCCGGACGGCTGTCCGCGGCCATCGCCTACTACGCGTTCTTCGCGGCGTTCTCGCTGTCGCTGCTGGCCGTCGCCGTGCTGGGCTACATGCTCGACTTCCACACCCTGTACGACGCGGTCGACGAATGGCTCAGGACCAACCTCCCGTTGGTCAGCGTGAAGTCGATTCGGGCGTCGGCGTCGACCATCGGCCTGGTGGCGCTGGTCGCCCTGGTCATCACGGGCGTCAGCTGGGTGCAGGCGATCCGCTCCTCGATCCGCGCGGTGTGGCTTTTGGACCAACAACCCGGTCACCCGATCCTGCGCTGGATCATCGACCTGGGGGTGCTGATCGGCCTGGGCGTCCTGCTCGTCGGTTCCATCGCCATCACGGCCGTGGCCGATGTGGCGCTGCAATGGCTGAGGCACGGGGAGACGGACGGCTGGCTTCCCACCCTGATCAATTACGGCAGCACCGGGATCGGCCTCATCGTCAACACGATCCTGGCGGCCGCGCTGCTGTCGGGCCTGCCGCGCCTGGCGCTGCCGCTGAAGCGGCTGCTGCTGCCGTCGCTGTCGGTGGCGATCGGCCTGGAGCTGCTCAAGACCGTCGGCCGCCTCTACATCAATTCGGCGGCCGACCGCCCCGCCTACCAGGCCGTCGGCACGGCGGTGGGTCTGTTGATCTTCCTGTACCTGTTCAACCAGATGCTGTTGTTCGCCTCGGCGTGGACGGCCACCAGCCAGCGCGGCGAGGCGATCGATCTGGCCAAGCGCCAGAAGATTGAGACCGAGGACATCGAGACCATCGACCCGATCGGGTAGAAGGTTCGCTGACAGGCGGGTAGTGTTCCCTATTCATCCGATGGGATATAGGGATTATGAGAAATCTGTTCACGTTCCCCAATCCGGTCAACGAGGTGTCGGCCCGCCTGGTCGCCGGTGGCGTCGTCGTGCTGAGTCTGGTCACGATCGTCTTCGATCTGAAATGGCTGACGCTGGCGATCGCCTACGGCTTCGCGGCTCGGGTGGCGGCGGGGCCGACGTTCAGCCCGCTCGGCCAGCTGGTCACCCGGGTCATCGTGCCCCGGTTGCCGCTGGAGGCGAAGCCGGTTCCCGGTCCCCCCAAGCGCTTCGCGCAGGCGATCGGCGCGGTGTTCTCGGTGACGGCGGCGGCGCTGGCGCTGGTCTTCGACGCGCCGCTGGCCGCCTGGATCGTGCTGGGTGCCCTGGCCGTCGCCGCCACGCTGGAGTCGGTGTTCGCCCTGTGCCTGGGCTGCAAGGCGTTCGCCCTGTTGATGCGCCTCGGCGTGATTCCCGACGAGGTCTGCGCCGAGTGCAACGACATCGCGGCTCGACACGCCTCCCGAACAGCGTTATGGCCCGCCCGCCGCGATCCCCTCGCGGCGGGCGGGCCCATCCCCTCCTGGTTACGCCTCCGAGGCCAGGGTGAGCGAGCGGAGCCGCCGTCCGGCGTAGACCACCGCCCCCACGGTGACGACCGCGGCCAGCACCGCCGCGGCGATCACGTTGACCTCGCCGGAGACGGTGCCCGGCGCCAGCTTCGCGGCCAGCGCCACCGACCAGTACTGCACGCTGAGCACCTTGGCGCCCGAGACGAGCCCGGCGATCAGGTTCTCCCACAGCAGGATGTACATCAGGCCGATGATGACGGCCTGGCGGCTCAGCACCCCGAGCAGGACGAACAGGGCACAGTAGACGACGCAGGAGATCGCGGCGGCCACCCCGTACACCAGGGCGGCGCCGCCGGCCGAGCCGCTGATGATCAGCCCGGCGAGGTAGGTGGGGACCGCGGTGAGCACGATGGCCGCCACCGTGGCGACCACGAACTTGGTGACCACGATCTTCCAGCGCTTCAGCGGCTTGGTGAGCAGGTACACGATGGACCCGTCGTCCACCTCGGTGCTGATCGCGCCGGTGCCGACGATCAGGGCGATCAGGGGCACCACGGTGCCCATGGTCAGGCCGCCCAACACGAAGGTCATGGCGGCCCGCTGGCCCTGCGGGGTGTCGGTGGTGATGAAGCGGACGCCCACGGACAAGAGCAGCTGCGCGAACGGGAAGATGGTCAGCAGCGCGCCGCGCCACCCCCGCAGCAGGTTCATCCTGGTCAGCCGGGCAACAGTGCCGTTCATGATGTTCTCCTTTCCTTCTGTCCCACTACGACTGGACCAGGTAGCCGAAGACGCTCTCGAGCGATTCGTCGGCGGGTGTGATGTCGTACAGGCGGATCTTGTGGTCGCGGGCCAGCTTCGGCAGCGCCTGGGTGAAGCGTCCGAAGTCGCTGGTCTGGACGTGCAGCGCGCCGTCGGCCTCGTCGACCTGGACGGCGCCCACGGCCCCCTCCGCGACGAGGACGGCGCCGAGCCGGCGGTCGTCGTCGCTGTGGAGTTGGTAGCGGTGTGGACGGTCGGTCATGAGGCGGCGGATCGCGCGGTAGTCGCCGCTGGCGGCGTGGCGCCCGGCCACCATCACCTCGATGTGGGTGGCCAGCTGCTCCACCTCCTCGAGGATGTGGGAGCTGAACAGCACGGTGCGCCCGTCGGATGCCATGCGCCGCAACAGGTCCATCAGGTGGAGCCGCTGGCGCGGGTCCATGCCGTTGAACGGTTCGTCCAAAAGCAGCACCGCGGGGTCGTGCACCAGGGAGGCGGCCATCTTCATGCGCTGCTTCATACCCTTGGAGTACGTGGAGATCCTCCGCCCCGCCGCGTCGGCCATCTCGACGATGTCGATGGCGCGGTCGGCGGCGCCGCGCGGGTCGCTCAGCCCGTGCAGCTTGGCGTTGGCCAGCACGAACTCCGCGCCGGTCAGGAAGTCGTACATGGCCTCCTGCTCCGGCACCATGCCGATCTGGCGGTAGATCTGCTCGTTGCGCCACGTGGGCGCCCCGTCCAATGCGACGGTCCCGGTGGAGGCGGCGGCGAACCCGGCCATCATGTTGAGCAGCGTGGTCTTGCCCGCTCCGTTGGGCCCCAGCAGACCCGTGATGCCCGGCCCGATCGTCATGGTGACGTCGTTGACCGCCACCACGTGTCCGAACCATTTGGACACTCGCTCGATGTGGATGGTGCTCATGCCTTGGCCGCCTTCCGATAACGCACCAGCAGCAGCGCGTAGCACACCGCGGTGACGCCCAGCAGGATGATGGTGAAGCCGACGCCGCCGGCGAAGTTGGGTGCCTGCGCCGCCCCGGTGGAGGAGTAGTGGAAAAGTCCACTTTGGGCCATGTCGTACATGGTCACCGGCGACGCCACGCTGGCCCAGGTGGCCGCGGTGGTGGAGCCGCCGAAGCTCAGCACGCTCTGCAGCATGTTCGCCGTCCCGTACGAGCCGACCACCACGGCGATGATCGCCGCGACGCCCAGGCCGCGACGCGGCGTGACCGAGGCCAGCAGCAGGCCGATGCCGGTCAGCAGCAGCGCCAGCAGGGCCACGCCGAACAGCGCGCCCAGGAAGTGCACGGACGTCGAGCCGAACGGCAGCTTGATCAGCAGGCTTCCCAGATACAGCAGGACGAGCGGCGCCGCCAACAGCAGGAACATTCCACTGAAGACGCCCGCGAACTTCGCCTTGACGTAGTCGCCGGGACTCAGCGGCCGCGAGAAGTACAGCGGCAGGGTGTGGAAGCGCAGATCCCGCGAGACCGCCTGCGGTGCCTGGACGGCGATGAACAGCGCGGGGATCATCTGGATGAACACCGGGTACTGATGGAACTCGACGACCTCGGTCTTCAGCTGGGTCTCCACCGCGATGATGATGAACGCGGGGATCACCGTGCAGCCCACCAGGAACCACGGGAAGAGCTTCGCGACGACGCCGCGCCCGATGCCGTAGGAGCCGCGCAGCGTCTGCGAGTACAGGGCCTTGACGATGTCGAAGCGACCCAGGCGCTGCCCCTCGTAGCGCCGGTAGCCGATGTTGTGGATGACGCCGGAGGCGCCGCTAGTTTGCGTTGACACGGTTCTGGCTCCCTTCGGGCGCGGGGTCGGCGAAGATCTCGGCGATGCGGTGCCGGTCGCGTTGCAGCCGCACCAGACCCAGCCCGGCGCCGGCGACGGCGTCGCGAATCGTGTCGTAAGTGGACTCGTTGGCGGCGGGGATGTACAGCAGCTCGCCCTCGCGCCGCACGTCCAGTCCCGACTGTCCCAACAGGTTCGCCGCCTGGTCGCTGGCCCCCATGCCGCCCGACGGGTCGAGCACCTCGACGATCAGGGTCGCGATGTCCTCCATGAGGTCGCCGGTGGCCTCGGACTTCAGCAGCCGCCCGCCGTCGACGACGACGACGTGGTCGCTGGTGCGTTCGAGTTCCCCCAACAGGTGCGAGGTGACCAGCACGGAGATCCCGAACTTGGTCCACACCCGGCGGATCAGGTCCAGCATCTCGTCGCGCCCCACCGGGTCCAGCCCGTTGGTGGGCTCGTCCAGGAACACCAGCTGCGGGTCGTGCACCAGCGCCTGGGCCAGCTTCACCCGCTGCTTCATGCCGGTGGAGTAGCCGCCCATCGGGCGGTACCGTTCCTCGTTGAGTCCGACGTGGCGCAGGGTGTCGGCGGTGCGCTCCCGGGCCGCCCCGGTGGGCAGCCCCGAGATGCGGGCCATGTGCATGACGAACTCGGCGGCCGACACGTCGGGGGGAAGGCAGTCGTGTTCGGGCATGTAGCCGATCCGCTGCCGAATCTGGTCGCTTTGCGTGGCGATGTCGAGGCCCAGGACGGAGGCCCGCCCCGAGGTGGGTTGCGACAGCCCGAGCAGGATCTTGATCAGGGTGGACTTGCCCGCGCCGTTGGCGCCGACCAGGCCGCACACCCCGTCGGGGATGTCGACCGTCAACTGGTCCAGCGCGGTCACGCGCGGATATTTCTTGGTGAGAGCTTCAATGGTTATGGTGGACACACGTTGAAACTATCGGTGGCGCAGGGGTTTCGCGTCCTTCGCGGGGCCGAGGAGACCCTTAAACCTTCGTCGGGGGTGCACGGACCTTTAGTCAGGGGTTTCCCCGTGAAGTTCGACAACCTTGTGCGGGTCTCGGCCGCGTCGGGATGCCCGATCGCCTCGAAGATCTCGGCCGCCCGGCGGTAGTGGTCGGCGGCGAGCTCGGGCTCGTCGGTGGCGGCGTGGCTGTCGCCCAGCACCGCCAGCACCTCGGCCTCGGCCTGCCGCGACCCGAACGAGCGGTACACCTCGGCGACCTCCCGATAGCACCGCTGGGCCTCACGGTGCTGCCCGAGCGCGGCGTGGATGTCGCCGCGGATCCGCTGCACCACGGCGCGGCCGTGCCGGTCGTCCAGTTCGGCGAAGATCGCCGACGCCTCGTCGCACTGGGCCAGGGCCTCGTCGTGTCGGCCGAGTTCGGCAAGAAGCGTTGCGACGCTGAGGATCGCGATCGCGGCGTTGTGGTGGTGACCGGCGCTTCGCACCAGCTCCCCGGACCGCCGCATCCGTTCCAGTGTGTCCTCGGGGGACTGGCCGGGAAGGCTGGCGCGCAGCGATTCCACCAGGCCCATGCCCAGGACGTCGTCGTGGGCGGCGAACAGTTCCTGGGCGCGGTCGACGGCGGGGCCGACGTCGCCGAAGCGGCGCTGGAACCACGCCATCCGCCCGGTCTCGTAGAGCGTGCGGGCCTCGGCCAGGTCGTCGCCGGTGCGCGCGGCCGACGACAGGGCGATGTCCATGATGGTCCGCCATTCGTCGTGCAGCGCCTGGTTGTTGTAGAACGTACACAGCAGACAAGCCAGGCGCCAGGCGTGATCGTCGAAACCGGACGCGTGCGCCCACTCGATGACGGGACGCAGGTTGGGGTACTCCGAGATGAGGAACTCCAACGACTCCTGGTGGTCGGCGGGACGGACCGTCGCCGACCCCGCCGCGGGCGGCAACAACGTGGGGAGGACGCGCGCCTGGTTGAGGCGCTGCTCGGCGGCGTACGCGGAATGCGTGTAGTGGTCGATCAATCGGGTCGCGGCGGCGCGTCGGTCGGGCTCGTCGTCGTCGCGCCCGACGAGCTCGCGGGCGTATTCGCGCATCAGGTCGTGAAGGGCGTACCGCCCGGGGACGTGCTCGGTGAGCAGGTTGGCGCGCACGAGCTCGGCCAGCAGCGGCCTGCCCTGTTTCGGCGGCAGGCCGATGAGACTGGCCGCCGCGGCGGACCCCAGGTCGGGCCCGGGGTGCAGCCCCAACAGGCGCAGCAGCCGGGCCGCCTCGGGGCTCAACGCGCGGTACGACCACGAGAACACCGAGCGCACGTCCGTCACCGCCGAGGCGGTGTCGAAGGCGTCGAGCCCCCGGCGCAACTGGGCCGCCACCGCGCTGAGCCGCGAATCGTGGCAGGTCGCGGCGCGGGCGGCGGCGATCGCGATGGCCAACGGGAGCCGCGCGCTGGCGGCGATGATGTCGTCGGCCGCCTTCGGCTCCACCCGCAGCCGTTCGCCACCCAGGCGCCTGGCCAGCATCTTCCGAGCGTCGTTGACGCTGGGCAGATCGAGATTGATGCGGCGCGCCCCGTCGGTGACGATCAGGCTCAGCAACACGTCGCGGCTGGTGATCAGCGCCAGGCATCCCTCACCGCTGGGCAACAACGGCCTCACCTGGTCGCTGGAGTTCACGTTGTCCAGCAACAGCAGCATCCGTCGACCGTCCATGACGGACCGATACATCGCGGCGCGCTCGTCGACGTCGTCGGGAACGTCCTCGCCCCGCACCCCCAGCGCCCGCAGGAATCGCGCCAGCACCCGCCCGGGCGACAACGCCTGGTCGGCGTGGTAGCCGCGCATGTTGACGAACAGCTGCCCGTCGGGAAACTCCTCGGAGACCCGTCGCGCCCAGTGCACCGCCAGCGTCGACTTCCCGACCCCCGCCGTCCCCGTCACGACCCCCACCACGGGGCCCGCCGACACATCCATGGTGGACACCAGCGCGTCCAGTCGGGACAGTTCCGCGGCCCGCCCCGCGAAGGCCGCCGTATCGGACGGCAACTCCCGTGGCACGGGCAACGACACCGCCGCCGCCGCGGGCTCGGCGTCGGCCCGTGTGGTCAGGATCGTGGTGTGCAGCGCCCGAATCTCCTCGCTCGGCTCGATGCCGAGCTGGCTGTTCAGGTGGTGACGGAACCCGTGATAGGCGTTCAGGGCCTCGCCCCGCCGCCCGCGGCGATGCAGCGCCCGCATCAGCTGCCCCCACAGCCGTTCCCGCAGGGGATACCGCGCCGTCAGCGTCACCAGCTCGTCCACCACGTCCGAGGCATCGCCGCGCCGCAGCAGGATGTCGATGCGCCGTTCCGTCAACGTCAACCGCTGCTCCACCAACCCCGGCACCACCTCCCGTTGCAGCAGGGCCGACGCCACATCCGCCAACGGCTCGCCCCGCCACTGCGCCAGCGCCGCCGTGACGGCCGCCAGCTCGCCGTCCGTGTCGTTCGCGGCGTCGGCCGCGTCGGCCTCGCGCACGTGCGCCTTGACGCGCCCGAGATCGGTGACGACGGCGTCGCCGTCCAGCCGATACCCGTTGGGACAGGTGACCACCACGTCGCCCGCCCCGACCCGCTCCAGCTGCGCCCGCACCCGCGCGGCGCACAACTGCACCGCCCGGCGCGGCTTCTCGGGCGGCTCGGCACCCCACATGGCCTCGGTAAACTCGTACAGCGTCACCTGGCGCCGAGCGTTCACCACCAGCGCGGCGAGGAACGCCCGCGACCGCGCCGATGTGATCTCCAGCTCCGTCCCGCCCGCCGCGACCCGCAGCGGGCCCAGCACACCGAGCTCGATCGGGGCTTCGGACGCGGACATACCAGCAATTTTGCCGCAGCCCCGCGGTGATCTTGGAGTCGGCTCGGGCCGACACGCGTGTCGGTGAAGCCGTTTTGAAGTCGGCGCTCGTCATGATTACTTGCGGGGCGCGGCATGTGTGCCGTCGCGCTCCGCACTTCGCACACTCTTAAGGAATCCGCATGTCGATTCGTGCCGTGTCCGCAGTCTCCCTCGCCCTCGTGCTGCTCCTGGCGGGGTGCAAGAGCAACGACGACGGTTCGTCCGCCGGCGGAGACAACGCCAGCGGCTCGTCGGACTCGTCGAAGCCGAAGTACACGGACTTCAAGGACTTCCCCGGCGACGAGCTGTCGTATTCCGAGGGCGGCACGTTGCAGCCCGTCCCGCTTCGCCTGAAGGTCGTGGACTCGCAGTGGTCGACGGAGCTGGGCGACCACTCGGCGAAGGTCGGCAGCCACTACCTGGTGCTCTACATCGCGGCCACCAGCGGGGCGGACGATCGCGGCGCCCAGCACGTCGGGTTGAACGTCCAGTACACGGGCGTGAAGTTCAAGGCCGACAACCCCTCCGACTGCGAATACGGCCAGGGCGACGACGGCTGCACGTACGCGTCGAGCGAGGTCTCGGATCTCGACAAGAAGGTCGAGGACAACACCTGGCGCGACCACCTGTGGATCGTGAACCAGTACTCCTACGTCGACATCGCACCAAAGGAAACCCTGATCGGCGCCCTGGCGATCGAGGTCTCTGACAAGATCACGGGCGTCAGCGACGTCCAGTTCTGCGCGGCCAGCCCGACGAAGGGCACCCAGATGTATCCCGAAACCTTCCCGTGCATGTCGCTGAACAAGCAGCCGAAGGCCCGCAAGTAACCGAGCCCGTATTCCTTTGAGGACTCCGATGAAACGTACCCTGTCCCGCACCGTCGCCGTCGCCCTCGCGCTGACGGCCGCGCTCGCCCTGTCCGCCTGCAAGGACTCCTCGGACGCCAGCGACGGGAAGTCCAGCGACAAGTCGTCGTCGGCGCAGACCTCCAAGTCGTCCTCCCCGTCGCCGACGGAGGACCCCAAGTCCGCCATCGGCGCGATCTCCCGCTACGAGGACTACCTGCACGCCGTGGGCAACAAGGACACCGACACGATGTGCGAGATCGCCAAGCCCGCCATGGACACGGTGGGCGGCGACTGCGCGTCGAACTTCCAGATGATGTTCCAGCTGTTCTCCGCCGACCAGTTGAACGCGCTGAAGACCGCGACGATCGACAAGCCCCAGGTGCAGGAGAAGGGCGTGGGCGAGGTCTTCATCCCCGCCACGGCGGTGAAGTGCGACGCCAAGTTCAGCTCGGACACCCTCGGGGACGTCACGATGAAGTACCAGAACGACAACTGGTTCATCATCGACGCGGGCAATAACTCCTGATTGGACGCCGCGCCCGTCGCCCGCGTTGTGTCGGGGTGGGGACTGTGTGCAGGCATGTCGATGCGTTAGATTGTGGCATCGCACACGGAGGAGGTCGAGGACTTTGGCGTCCATTGAGGATCTTGAGGTCGCGGTGCAGGGCTGTATCGCCGACGCCGAGAGGGTAGTGACGGGGCTCGGGTCGTCGGGTGAGTCGAACCAGGAGTTGTCTGGTTCCTTTGCCGCGCTGGGAAACCTGAGCGTGCCGCAGATGTTGGACGGGGCGGGGCAGTCGATCGAGCAGGCGGTGGAGCAGGTCGCGGCCGAGACCGAGACGCTGCGTCAGGCTCAGGCCAACGCTCAGGCGGCGAGGTAGCCCCGTGGTGTCGATTGGCGAGGTTGTGGCGAAGTTGGATGCCGATGCGCAGTCGTTGGACGCGTTGGCGGTGAAGATCCAGGGTGCGAAGCAGTTGGCCGAGGAGCTGCGGGAGCAGTTCGCGTCGATGGGGATTGGTGACAGTCGTACGGGACGGCAGATCGACGCGTCGATCACTGATCTGGACAACGCGTTGGCGCAAAACGACGCCGCCAAGGCCACGTTGGAGCGGGCACGGGAACAGGTACAGAAGGCCGAGTACGGATTAACGGGACAGGACGGAGTCGGCTCGATTGTGGCCGCAACCTCGTCGCCCCACGAAATGGCGAGTTCACCAAAACCTGAACCTACGGGTGAAGAACTGGTGGATATGTCGAAGCCGAAGTCGATCTCGCAGGGCCTGATGGGTGTCTTGACGTCCAAAGGCGATGATGTCTCCGATGCGTTGACGGAGGCCGCCAATGCGGTCGATACCGCAGGTTCATTTATCAAGCACGACCAGGAACCGCCAGAGTTCAGGAATACCAGTACATCCACGCAAGTCTCTGAGACGCCGCAGTTTGTTCCTCAACGCCCCGATCATGCCGACACGGGTGGTGCCGTGGTTGCAGGCTTCGTGGCCTCGTTGCTGGTTGTCAAGTCTGTCCAGGTAGTCACTGATAAGGTCGCACAGGTTCGCAGATGGAGGGGCCATGAGCCACGATGATGACGTCAAGCTGATCAAGCAGTCGATCACCTACGGTGCTGACGCGCCAACTGATGTCATTGAGCGCATCGGGGTCGAGCGCACGTACGCGTTGATCTCGTCAGCGCTGACGCTCGCAGTGCAACGCAAGTTTTCCCCGACAGCCACTGTGGACGAGATAGGGCAATACGCGAAGGGTTTGCCCGCGCGATTCCCTGAGGGCCAAGGCGAGATCGTACCCAGCAAGGCCGAGGCCGTGATTCGTGCTGCACGTGGCGAACTCGCCGCTTTGCAGCCGCTGTCGCATAGCGACATTCTCGGCATGATGTTCCTGGTCACCTACGCGATCATGAGCCACGAGAACCTACGAGGCGATCTACTCGATGCCTACGTCGATGACGTGCTCAGCATGGCCAGTGCCAACTAGCCGACGTTGGAAACGCTCGGCCGCAGTGCTTTAGCGACGTATCGAGGTTTTCTTGCGATGCAGTGCGACCTCGACGCAGCTTCCCCCAACGTTGTTGCTACGTGAGCTTTTGCGCCACACGGTGACTTCGACGCAGTTGCCGCCTTGTTCTCCTGACCTGCGGCTCTTCGTCCAACGAGATGGGCCTTGGGGGTGTGAGGTAGCCATGAAAAAGGATCCCTAATGGTCTTTTCGACGAGCTTCTTGAAGAAGGCCAGTCCATCGTGGCGGAGGCCGTGATTCGGTATGCGTTTGGGGAAGAGGAACTGTTGGCTGGGGTTGGGGTGGAGGACCTGCGTACGTTGTTGTTCTTGTTGCCGTACGCGATTGTCAGCGAGCAGAACATCGAAGGGGCGAGCTTGGATGTGTTCGTAGCGAACGTCATCAAGACCGCCGATGAGGGTTAGTGGGTTAGCGTTCCTCGCCGCGATCGCTGCGTGATGATCCAGTTTGGACGCAAGACTCTTGGCTGTGGTTGTGGGGAGAATTGCTGCGCCAGACACAAACCTCAACGCAGTTGACGTCGCCGCTGCTTGAACTGCGGGTGCTCTTGCGCCAGGTTCTGGGGTCAGTTTTGGTGTTCATGGCTCGAGATCCGCACCTTCTTTCGCTGCAAGGTGATCTCGACGCATTGGCCTCCGCCGCTCTCGCTTCGAGTGCTTTTACGCCAAGACGTCGTGTTGTCGTGGTCCTTGGATTGATGGTGCATAGTCACTCGAGGTCCTTCGCGAATTCTTTGATGAGCTTGGTGGATTCGTTAGCGTTGAGCGCAGTTCGGTCAAGACCATCGTACGTCCGTTGGAACCGTTCCACTTTCGCAGCTTCCTCCAAGAACGTTTGTCCCGCAAGGTTTTCCACATATGAGACCTCGGGGTATGGGTCAGGCATGCTGAAGTTTGTGAATGGTCCTGTGTGTCCCGCATCCCATTCTGTACACGCTGAAGACAACACACGAATGGAGATGTGTGGGCGCGAACCGAGCTCGAGCAAGTGAATCAGCTGGTTGTGAAGCACTTTGGGTCCACCAACGGCACGGCGCAATGCAGGTTCCTCCAAAATCACTGAGAGCTGAGTTGGGTGCTCCTTGTGAAGGATTCGTTGCCGTATCATGCGCAACTCAACCATGCGTGCCACTGTCTCTTTTGGTGTATCTTTGCCGAGCGCGTTAACGGTGACAGCTCTGGCGTACTCCCGAGTCTGGAGAAGGCCGTGTATCAAAAGTGGACTGAATGTCCGAATGTGCGACGCTCGAGCTTCAAGCCATGTGAAGTCCAGAAATCCCGTCTCGAG
>NZ_DASQPW010000118.1:0-6035 GCF_035643755.1 Stackebrandtia sp.
GCTGTGGGAGTCGTGGCCCGGCGAGGTCACCTGGCACCGCGTCTCCCCCCGCCTGGTGCGGCTGCGCCTGCTGGCCCTGGCCGCCTTCACCGCCCCGGCCACCGCCATCGCCGTCGGCCTGCCCTGGCTGTGGTGGGGATGGGGCTGGGGAGCGGCCATCGGCGGCGCGGTGTTCGCGTGCTGCGCGATCCGGGCGACGGTGCTGGGACGGGCGGTGCGCGCCTGGGGTTACGCCGAACGCGACGAGGACCTGCTGGTGCGCCACGGCCTGTGGACCCGGCGCCTGTCGATCGTCCCCTATGGGCGAATGCAGTTCGTCGACGTCAGCGCGGGCCCCCTGGAGCGCTCCTTCGACCTGGCCACCGTCCAGCTGCACACCGCCGCGGCCACCACCGACGCCACCGTGCCCGGCCTGGAACCCGGCGACGCCGCGGGACTGCGCGACCGGCTCGCCGAGCGCGCCACCGCGGAACGCGAGGGCCTGTGAACGCCGAATTCCGCAGGCTGCACCCGTTGTCGCCGCTGCTGCGCGGCGTCAAGATGCTCGGCGTGGTGATCGCCGCGCTGTCGTGGCAGGGCTTCGCGCGCTTCGGCATCGGGATCGGCGCGGCCATCGTGGCCGGCGGCGGCCTGGCGGCCGTGGCGTGGTCGTGGGTGGCGTGGCACTTCACCGGCTTCAACATCGCCGGGCGCGAGCTGCACATCACCGAGGGCGTGCTGGTGCGCCGCCAGCGCACGATTCCCTTGGAGCGCCTGCAATCGGTGGAGGTGGTGCAGCCGCTGTTGGCCCGGCCGCTCGGCCTGGCGGAGCTGCGCTGCGAGGTGGTGGGCGCGTCCAAGACCGAGGCGCCGCTGTCCTATCTGACCCTCGACGAGGCGCATCGGCTGCGCGGGCAGCTGCTGGAGCTGTCGAAGCAGTCCGGTGTGGAGATCGAGGACGAGGAGGAGCCCGCGGCGTCGCGGGCGCTGCTGTCGGTGCCGCCCAAGCGGCTCGTCGCCGCGCAGCTGCTCACCCCGCAGGTGTTCGCGCTGCCGCTGGCGGTGGCGTTCACGATCGTGACGTTCGTGTGGAACCCCGACGTGACGTTCTTCGGCATCGCCGGGCTCATCACCGCGATGGCGGGCATCCTGCTGCGCCCGGTGCGCGAGGCGATGACCAACTACGACTTCACCCTGGACGACACGCCCGACGGGCTGCGGGTGAAGCGCGGCCTCACCGAGCGCCACACCCGAACCCTGCCGTTCGCGCGGGTCACCGCCGCGATGATCCAGTACCCGCTGTTGTGGCGGGGCGCGGGCTGGGCGCGCTGCCGGGTCGCCAACGCCGGGGGCGGCGGGCGCGACCGCGACCAGGTCGCCTCGGGCGACGTGCTGCTGCCGGTGGGCGACCCCGCCGACGCCCGCCTCGTCACCACCCTGGCGCTGTCCGGTGTGGACATGACCGCGGCGCGGCTAAGCGGGGTGCCGCGGCGCGCCCGCTGGTGCGCCCCCCTGGCCCAGCCGATCCTCGGCGCCACCCTGGACGACAAGGTGTTCATCGCCCACAGCGGACGGTTCACCAGGACCCTGGTCGCGGTTCCCTACGCCCGCATACAGAGCGTGCGCGTCACCCAGGGGCGCGTGCAGCGCTGGCTGCGGCTGGCCACCGTCCACGCCGACATCGCCGGCGGCACCCTGATGCCCGCCCACGCCGCCCACCGCGACGTCGCCGAGGCCCTGGACATGGCGCGGCGGCTGCGCGAGCGGGCCCGCGCGGCCGCCACGTGAGTCTCAGGAGGCCCGGGCCTCCCTGCGCCGCTCGACCATCGTGTACAGCGCGGGAACCAGGACCAGCGTCAACACCGTCGAGCTGACCAGTCCGCCGATCACCACGATCGCCAGCGGCGTGGAGATGAACGTGCCGCCGCCGGTCAGCCCGACGGCCATCGGCGTCAGCGCGAAGATCGTGGCCAGCGCCGTCATCAGGATGGGCCGCAGCCGGTGGCGCCCGCCCTCGATGACCGCCTCGCGCAGCGGCATTCCCTTGGCGCGGTACTGGTTGATGAGGTCGATGAGGACGATGGCGTTGGTGACGACGATGCCGACGAGCATCAGCAGGCCGATCCCGGCGGCCAGGCCCAGCGGCGTGTCGGTGGCCAGCAGCAGGCCGATCGCACCGGTGGCGGCGAACGGGATCGACACCAGCAGGATCAGCGGCTGGACGACGCTGCGGAAGGTGATCGCCATGACCAGGAAGACCAGCACGATCGCCACGGCCATCGCCAGGCCGAGGTCGCCGAACGACTCCGACTGCTGCCGCGAGGCGCCGCCGATCGCGTAGGCGGCGCCCGCGGGCAGGTCCAGGTCGCCCAGCCGGGCGGTCAGCGCCTTGGTGGTGGCGCCCAGGGAATCGGCGGTGTTGGTCCCGGTGACCACGGCGGTGCGGTCGCCGTCGACGTGGTCGACGGAGACCGGGCCGTCGACGCGGGCGACGTCGGCGACGTCGTCGAGGCGCACGCCCTTGGCCACCTCGATGTCGCGCAGATCCTCAAGGGACGTCGGGGTCGCGCCGCCGGACTCCAGCACGACGTCGGCGGTGGTGTCGTCGAAGGTCAGCTGCGCCAGCGTGGTTCCCCGCACGGCGAGTGTCGCCGCGGCGGCCACGTCGGTCTCGGTGAGCCCGTGGTCGGCGGCGGCGGAGCGGTCGACGCTGATGTCGACGCGCGAGGCGGTCTGGCTCAGGTTGCTGGAGACCTCGACCACGCCGGGGGTGTCGGACATGGCGTCGGCGACCTGGTGGCTGGCGCGGGCCAGCACGTCGGCGTCGTCGGCGGACACGTCGACCTCGAGCGTGTCGCCGCCCATGGCGCCGCCGTCGGCCACG
The DNA here is from genome assembly GCF_035643755.1 of Stackebrandtia sp. Lineage (NCBI taxonomy): Bacteria > Bacillati > Actinomycetota > Actinomycetes > Glycomycetales > Glycomycetaceae > Stackebrandtia > Stackebrandtia sp. The sequence goes on from NZ_DASQPW010000118.1 coordinate 2,864, forward strand.
GAGATGGCCCCCAGACCCGACTGATCATCCAGTGTGGACCGCAGCTCGGAGGTGACAGCGTCGGCGTCGCTGCCGTCGGCGAGTCTCAGGGCGTACCTGATGTCGGTGGACGTGGAGGTCTGTCCGCGCAGCTGGGCCCGGGTGCCCGAGCCGCCGCCGCCGACGTTCACCTGGTAGGTGTCGATGGCGTCGATGCCCCGCAGCAGCCGCTCCACCCGCTTGGCCTTGGCGTCGGCGGCCTCCAGCGACGTCCCGGCGGGCAGGGTCTGGGTCATGTTGACGGTGCTGGCGCCGGAGTCGTCCAGGAAGCTGGTCTTCAACTGCGGCACCGCCGCGGCCGTGCCGATGAGGATCAGCAGCCCGACCGCCACGGTGGACAGGCGGTGCCTGGTGACGAACCGCAGGATCGGCACATAGCCGCGTTGCAGCAGGCCGGGGCGGGGCGGGCGCCTGTCGGGTTCGCGGGTCGCCTTCGGCGGCTTCATGAACCAGTACGCGCCGACGGGCACCACCGTCAACGCCACCAGCAGCGAGGCCAGCAGCGCCACGGTGACGGTGACGGAGAACGGACCGAAGACCTCGCCGATGATGCCGCCGACGAAACCGATCGGCAGGAACACCGCCACCGTGGTGATGGTCGAGGCGGTGACGGCCCCGGCCACCTCGCGCACGGCCGCGGGAACGGCCGTGCGCCGGTTCTCCCCTTCGGACAGATGTCGCCTGATGTTCTCCAGCACCACGATCGAGTCGTCCACCACCCGGCCGATCGCGATGGTCAACGCGCCCAGGGTGATGATGTCGAGCGTGTAGTCCTGGGCCCACAGGGCGATGAGCGCGATCAGCACCGACAGCGGGATCGACACGGCCGTCACCAGGGTGGATCGGATGGACGCCAGGAACACGAGGATCACCAGCACCGCCATGGCCAGGCCGAGCAGTCCCTCGGTGCTGACGTCGTCGATGGCGCCGGTGATGTCGGGGGCCCGGTCGGAGATCACGGTGAGTTTCGCGCCCGATCCGAGGGTGTCGGTGAGGTCGTCGAGGCGGTCGCGGACGTCGCGGGAGATGGACACCGCGTTGCCGTCCGGGTCGGCGGTGATCGACACGCCGAGGCTGTCGCGGCCGTTGGTGCGGCTCAGCGAGGTCGCCTGCTTGTCGTCGAGGCTCACCTTCGCGACATCGCCCAGCCGCACCGGCCGGGGCTCCTTTGTGGCGCGTTGCCGTCCCGCGGCGGCGGGGTCGGCGGCGGGCGTCAGGTACAGGTCCTCCAGGTCCTTCACCGCGGTGTAGGAGTCGCCGGCCTGCACGGTGAGCGTCTTGCCGTGGGCCGTGATCGATCCCGCGGGGGTCGCGGTGCCCGCCCTCTTCACGGCGTCGCTGATGGACTGGAGCGTCAGGCCCTTGTCCGCCAAGGCATCGGTGTCGGGCTTGATCGTGACGACCTTGCCGCGGTCGCCGGTCACGGTGGCGTCGGCGACGCCGTCGATGGACCGCAGCCGGGGCGCCACCGTGTCGTCGAGCTTCCGCGCCAGCGCGTCGGCGTCCTTTGTGGTCGTGGCGGCCAGCTGCATCACCGGCAGGTCGTCGGTGCTGCCGACCGAGGTCTTCGGGTCGACGCCGTCGGGCAGGGTGACGGTGGCCAGCGCCCGATCCACGTCGGCGCGTTCGGCGTCGATGTCGCCGCCGTAGTCGAACGACACCCGGATGCCGGCGGTGCCGTCCGAGGAGGTCGAGGTGATCTCGGTGGCGTCGTCGACGGAGCCCAGGGCGTCCTCGATCGGGTCGGTCACCTTGTCGGCCACGATGTCGGGCGAGGCGCCCGGGTAGGCGGCCGCCACGGACACGGTCGGCAGCGTCAACGACGGCAGGAACTGTTGCTGGAGAGTCGGAGTCAGGTACGCGGCCACGCCCGCCACCACGAGGGTGAGCAGGGCGACCAGGCCGCGGTTGGCCAGACTCCATCGCGTCACGATAGACATGGGTCCAAGGTTCGGCGGTCCGGCGGGCGCGGGCGTCGTCCCGGCGAACGTTTCGCGGCTACCGCGATCGCGGTATCGGCCTGAGGCCGCTCTCAGATGCGTTGGGCCGCACCAGCCCGGTCTCGTACGCCACGATCACCAGCTGGGCGCGGTCGTGCACCCCGAGCTTCAGCATCGCCCGGTTGACGTGGGTCTTGGCGGTGGGGCGGGAAATGCCCAGGTCGGCGGCGATGTCGTCGTTGGTGCGGCCCGTGGCCACCAGACCCAGCACCTCGAGTTCGCGATCGGTCAGGACGTCCAGATCCTTTGCCGCGCCACGGTTGTGCGCGGCAGGCGACGACAGGTATCGCCCGATCAGGCCCCTGGTGGCGGCGGGCGACAGCAGCGCCTCGCCGCGGTGGATCAGCCGGATCGCGTCGGCGAGCTCGGCGGCGGTGACGGTCTTGCCGATGAAGCCGCTGGCCCCGGCGCGCAGCGCGGCGAACACGTATTCGTCGATCTCGTAGGTGGTCAGCACCAGCACCCGCACCGTCGACAGTGCCGGGTCGGCGGCGATGGCGGCGGTGGCGCTCAGGCCGTCGGTGCCGGGCATCCGCACGTCCATCAGCACCACGTCGGGCACCGTCTCGCGCGCCAGGCGCACCGCGGCGTCGCCGTCGGCGGCCTCGGCGACCACGTGAAGGTCGTCGGCGGCGTTGAGCAGGACGCGGAAGCCGGTGCGCACCAGCTCCTGATCCTCGGCCAGCAACACCGTGATCACGTGTCACCGTCGCTTTCGGACGCGGGGAGGCTCGCGCGCACCCGGAAGCCGCCCCCCTCGAGGGGCCCGGCGCAGAAGGTGCCGTCCGCCGCCAGGGCGCGCTCGCGCATCCCGATCAGGCCGTGCCCGGCGCCCAGCTCGACGGCGCCGGGGCCGTCGTCAGTGACCTCCACCGTGAGATCGCTGGGGGCGTAGGCGATCGCCACGGCCGCGGACGCGTGCGGTGCGTGCTTGGACACGTTCGTCAGGGCCTCCTGCACGATGCGGTACGCCGCCAGCTGCACCCGCGCCGACAGCGGGCGCGGGCATCCGTCCGTTGTGGACTCCACCGCGGTTCCGCCGGCCCGAAACGACTCCAGCAGCGCGGGCAGCGCGTCGAGGCCCGGGCTGGGGTCGGTGCCCGGCGGCGCGTCGCCGCCCGAGCGCCGCAGCA
>NZ_DASQPW010000119.1:0-5822 GCF_035643755.1 Stackebrandtia sp.
CCACGACGGGACGGGATTCGATGGAAACCTTTGCTGACAAGCTGGACAAGGTCGTCGTCAACAGCCTCTCTCCGAATCGGACCGTGAAGGTTCGCCTCAGCGGACGCGACGGCATCACCGTGCGCTTCGCCGCGTCGGGCGACGTGCGGCTGCGCTGGCGCGGTGACCGGGACGTGGACGTCCGGATCGCCGAGGACGCCGTGCATCGCATGAACGAGGACACCCTGCTCGACTGCCTCAACGAGGTGATCTCCGCGGCGCGCCGCGAACGTGTCGAGAGATTTATGAACATTCACAAGGACATCAACTCCGTGGCCGCCGTCCAGGGGGCATTGTGACCGAATCGGGAGTGGCGCTCGGCGCCGACCTGACCAACTCAAACGGGTAAGCCGCACGATCCCGCCCGCCGTCGCCGCGGCATACGCGCAGTCCACTCACCATCTTCAGCACACCGCGGCCTCGACGACTCGGGCGCCGCCCCGGAGATGATCGCCGACGCGGACCGGGGCGACTTCGGGCGGTTCCGTCGGTCCGTGAAGTGAGCCCGGAATCGCGCCTTAGGTCGATTCCAGGTTTGCTTTAGACCCGCGCACGACCATTGCCGTCATGAACATCGAGAGGCGGAAGTCATGACCGGGGAGATGTCGGGCGTGGAGCTCGGTGGCGAGCTCAACAAGCTCCGCACGGCCGCGCGGGTGGAGCTGCCGCGGATGGCCGACGAGTATCACCAGATCGCGGCCGACCTGTCGGGCACGGCGGGGACCACCGCGTTCCACCGCCCCGAGGACTACTTCGGGCCGCGGGTCGTCGACTACTCCTGGTCGCGGCTGCGGGACCTGGTGTGGAACGCCAGCGACAACACCGCGGCCACCCTGGTGGGCGTGGGTTCGCTGCTGGGCAAGGCCCTGGACGACTTCGTGGCGCACGATGCCGAGGCGGCCCAGCGGCTGGACGTCTACCGCAACGAGGCCCAGAACGACTCCACCACGTCCAACGACGAGTACACCGGCCAGCCCTCGACCACCAATCCACCCGCGTGGAGCCTGCCCACCGACGACCACCAGGCCCGCCCGGGCGGGCCCCCGCGCGCGAGCTGACCAGAAAGAGCATCACGGTGACAAGCGACTACGTGAACAAACTGAACACGGCGATCGACAGGCTGATCGATTCCACCTACAACAAGACCATGGACGGCTTCGCCGACGAGTTCATGGAGATCGGCGGGGCGCCACAACTCGACCTCGGCCCCCCACACAAGACCCACGTCAAGGACGACAGCCCGATCCGTCCCTTCCTGCGGGACCTGACGAACCGCATGTTCGACCACTGGCGGCAACTGCCCGAGCCACAGGGTATCCGCGACCTGTCCGCCAAGACCAAGACCGCGCGCGACAAGCTGTGCACCACCGACGCGCTCAAGATGGAGGACGCCGCGGGCTCGGTCGGCGGCGGCCCGCTGATCCCGGGCTACATGGCCGATGTCAGGCAGGACCTGAGCGAGTGGCGGGGCGCCACCACGAGCGCGGTTAAGTCCAAGGTGGTCAATCGCTTCCCCGCGGCGCTCTTCCTGCAGGCCAACACCCTGTCGGTCATGAAGCTGTCCCTCGACGCCTACGCCATCGTCATCGAACAGGCGCAGGGCGACGTCGTCGACATGGTCAACCACGCCGCCGAGGCGGTGGACGCGATCGACTGCTGGGGCGGCGACGACGGCAAGAACGCCGTGTTCAACATCTTCACCGGGGCCCTGGGACTGGTCGGGGTCTTCAACGGGATCAAGACCGCGGTGCAGCTGGTCAGCGCGGTGACCTCGGGCGGCGCGGGCGTCGCCAAAGACGTGATCAAGCTCGACGACCCCGAGTCGAATCCGCTGGGGGCCGGGCGGATCAGCGGCGTCTGGAGCAACCTGATGCAGGCCGAATTCAAGCTGGTCAAGAAGTTCAGCGCCAGCGAGGGCCACATCTACGACGTCCTCAACTCCTACTACTGGGAGCTGGAGAACAAGATCAACATCACCCACGGTCCCGACAACTCCGAGTACGAGACCGACTCCGCCGCCAACGTGATTCGGCTGCTGGCGCCGTCGGGGATCTCCCCGGGCGGGGTGAAACCGCCGCTGAGTCACACCCACTGACAACCCAAGGGAGACAAGCGACATGACCCAGCTGGCCGAGCGCCTCGACGCGCTCACCGCCACGGTTTTCGCGCCCGACCAACGCATCGAGGGCCGCGTCAGGGGCGTCACCGTCGACGTCCGTTTCCACGAACCCGACCTGCACCGCCACCTGGGTGCCGAGGCGCTCGGCCACCAGCTGGAGCGCCTGTTGTCCCTGGTGGCGGTGGCCCGGGTGCGCACCCGCCGCGAGATCCTCACCGAGTTCGGCTTCGAACACCGCGCGCTCGAACACACCGACGCGCGGTACCAACGGTTTCGCCGGGCCGCCTCCGAACTGAGGGGCGCGGGTGCGTCGCACGATCGCGCCGTCGCCGTGGCCACGATCGGGCTGCGGGCCTTCAAGGTGCGCCTGGAACCCAAGCCGGTGCGCGACATGAGCGAAACCGAGTTCCGCCAGGCCTTCCGGGCCGCGTCCTCGGCGATGATCGCGGACTACACGCTGAAGTCCAAGCTGTTGAAGAACGAGATGTTGGGCGCGGCGGGATCATGAGTCACGGCACCGCGGCGGACCTGTTCTACCTGTGGAGATTCGCGAACGTGGGTCTCCCGAGGGTCGCGGAGGTGTACTTCGCGACGAGCGGGATGGCCGAGTCCACCCACGACACCCGGGGTGTCTTCGTCACCGACGCGTCGGGGGAGGAGAACCTGGTCAGCCCCGTCTACACCTGCTTCAGCCGGGTGCGCGACGAGTGGCAGCACATCCTGACGAAGTGCGCCACCGACATCTACGACACCGCCGACGGTCTCAACCAGGCCCTCGATGGCGGGAAGGCGCCCGTCGCCGACTGAGCGAGGTGCGGCAGTGAGTTACTACCAGACGGAAGAATTGTGGGGCATGGGAAAGGCGATCGTGGCGGCCGCGAGGCGGGCCGCCGGCGGCGACCTGGCGAACGTTCCGCTCGACGCCATTCCGTCCATCGTGGTCAATCGCGGTCGGCCCGCTCCCGAGGGTCTCGACGGCATCGTGCGGAACCTGGAGGTGGCCGGTTCCACGCTCGCCGCCGCGAATCCCGCCGCCGACGCGGCGGTGCGCAGATCCGCCCGCGAGATCGACATGTGGGGCGCGGGGCCCCGGGTCGATCTTGAGGGATGGCTGCCGCACATCGCCCGCGACCACCACGCGGTGGCCGCCCGGCTCGCCGCGACGATGCGCGCCACCAGGGGCGTCTATGAGTGGCAGCGCCGCGAGCTGTCGGACCTGATCGACGCCACCATCGCCGCGCTCGACGCGGGCGGCCGGGGGGTCTCCCCGGTGATCGCCGACTTCCATCGCCGCCTGGACGACATCGCCACCGAGCGGGACGCGCGGGAGCTGAGGATCTGCGACGCGCTCGATCGGATCTACGACGCCATGGTGCCGACCCGACGACCCTGAGCCTTACTCCGCCTGCCGCGGCCCCACCGTCACCTGGGACGGTGGGGCCGCTCAATCATCGCGGTCCGGCGGTCCCAGCGCGGCGATCTTGTCCTGTATGGATTCCCATTCGCGCTGTCGTCCCTGTTCGCGCAGCAGCTCTACGGCGTCGCTCCACCACTGCCGGGCCTGACGCGGGTCGTCCATGCGGGCGTGGCAGTCGCCGATCCGCTCGCAGTCGGTGGGCAGGGTGTGCTCGTTGTTCTGACGGCGCGTCATCTCGAGGCGGCGGGTGTACCAGTGCAGGGCGGTTGGGTAGTCGCCGCGCTGGAACCACACGTCGGCGAGGCTGTGGGTGGCCTCGGTGGTGGCGAAGATGGACAGTGACGTTTCGAGGTGGGCCTGCGCGGCGTCCAGGTCGCCCAGCTTGGCCTCGCTCCAGCCGAGCGAGTTGTACGCGATGGCGCCCCACCGCCGACTGTCGGTCGACGCCGACAGCTCGACCATGCGCTGGGCGTGTTCGCGGCCGGCGGCGTGGTCGCCGCGGGCGTCGGCGATGACGCACAGGCTCATGTGCGACGACAGGCGCAGCGGCACGTCGCCGGTCCGCGCGGCGAATCGCACGGCCTCCGTCGTGATGGACTCGGCGCGGTCCAGGTCGCCCGAGGCGACGCAGAGGGTGCTGAGGCCGATGTAGATGATGGCCTGGGCCCGCGGGTCGCCGAGGCGGTCGGTGGCGTGCCTCGCGCGGGACCACCCGGCGATGCCGTCGGACCAGCGGCCCTGCGCCCACTGGTAGCGACCCGTGATCCACGCCAGCCGCCACACGTGGCCGTCCATGCTGAGGTCCTCGGCGGATTCCTGGGCCGCCAACAGATTGGGGTACTCGACGGCGTACCAGTCCAAGGCGTCGTCGGAGTCCACAACGGACACGATGGTGCGCTCCAGCGGCTCCTCCAACGATATCGACGTCATGGACGGGAAGACCCGCGCCGCCGAGTAGGACGCGTGCAGGTAGTGATCGACCAGGCGGCGCCGCGCCCGCCTCCGCCGTGGATCGTCGATGGTGTCGTCGGCGACCTCGGCCGCGTACAGCGCCGTCAGGTCGTGGAGGCGATGGCGGCCGGCGGCGTCGCGGTCGAGGAGATGCGCGGTCTCCAGCTCCCGCAGGGACTTGCGCGCGGCGGCGGGGGAGCGGGCGGCGAGGCTGGCGGCGGCGTCCACACTCACCGTCGTGGTGAACGCCAGGCCGAGACAGGAGAACATCGACCGCGCCGCGTCGGATACCGCGCGCAGCGAGGTGGCGAGCACCGACCTCAGGGAGGCCGACAGGTCGCCGGTCTCCAGCTCGTCCAGCAGGGTGGCGCGGTCGCGCAGGTCCGCGGTCAGGGAGCTCAGGGACCTGTCGGGACGGGTCGCGGCGTTGGCGGCCACGATGCCCAGCGCCAGCGGCAGTCCCGCGCAGTGCGTGACCAGGGCCGCGGCGGCCTCGGGCTCGGCGGCGACCCGTCCGTCGCCCAGGTGCATGGCCAGCGCGTCGTGCGCCTCGACGTCGCTCAGCGAGGACACGGCGATGGAGGCGGCCCCGTGCGAGGCCACCAGCCCCGCCAGCTCGACGCGGCCGGTCACGATCGTGAAGCAGCCCTCGCCGGGCAGCAGCGGCGCCACCTGGCGATGGTCGCGGGCGTTGTCGAGCACCACGACCAGGGCGCGCCCCGATGTCTTGCTGCGCAACAGCCCCGAGGCTTGCTCCACGTCGGACGGTATGGCCGTCGACGGGACGCCGAGCCCTCCGAGCAGGGCGCGCAGCGCCTTTTCGGCGGTGACGGGTTGCCGCGACGGGTCGAAGCCGTGCAGGTCGATGTGGAGCTGGCCGTGGGGAAATCTCGCGAGGTTGTCGCTGGCCCAGCGCGTGGCCAGCCAGGTCTTGCCGATGCCGCCCGGCCCCGACAGGGCGACGACGGGGGCGCCCGACGCCAGCGCGTCGTCCATCATCGACCGTTCGCGTAGGCGCCCGGTGAAGCGGCGCGGCGCGGGCGGCAGCTGGCGGGGGACCTGGGCGCCCGGTCGGGGCGGGGGCGTTGTGGTGTCGTTCAGCCCCTTGAGGACCCGCAGTTGGATCCGGATCAGCTCGGCGCCGGGCTCGGCGCCCAGCCGTTCGACGAGATGGCGGCGGGTGGCGTCGAAGCGGGCCAGCGCCTCGGCCTGGCGACCGGTCGCCGCCAGGGCCAGCATCGCCTGCCCGGCCAGGCGCTCGTCCCCGGGCCGCTGGACGGCGGCGCGCCGCAGCTC